>NZ_JBEZFO010000001.1:204020-245328 GCF_040649495.1 Micromonospora sp. NPDC048947 | reverse complement strand
ATCTATTTCTGGGGGGGGGGGGGGGGGGGGGGGGGGGGGCGCCCCGCGCCGCCGGGGGGGGGGGGGGGGGGGCGGCCCCCCCCCCCCCCCCCCCCCCGCCCCGCTGGCGTACGGCTCAGTGAATCGCGGCCTTTGCCGCCGCCTCCTCCTGGGCGCGTCGTTCGTCCCCGCTGAGGGTGTGCAGCGGCTTCTCCTTGATGAACAGCACGACGATCAGCGCGAGCAGCGCGATCGGCGCGCCGACCAGGAAGAGGTCCGCGGTGGCGATGCCGTACACGTCCTGCACGATGCGCAGCACCGGCTCGGGCAGGGTGGACAGGTCGGGCACCTCGGCGGAGCCACCGCCCGCGGTCGCCGCCGGGCCGAGCCGGTCGGTCGTCAGCGAGGTCACCCGACTCGCCAGGACCGCGCCGAGGGCGCTGACCCCGATCGCGCCGCCCATGCTGCGGAAGAACGTCAGCACGGAGGTGGTGGCACCGAGTTCGTGGGCCGGCACGTCGTTCTGCGCGGCGAGCACGAGGTTCTGCATGAGCATGCCGACGCCGACGCCCAGTACGGCCATGTAGATCGACAGCACGAGGACGCTGGTGTTGGCGTCGATGGTGCCCAGCAGCAGCATCCCGACGGTCATCACCGCGGCGCCGGCCACCAGGTACGCCTTCCACCGGCCGTACTTCGTGATGAGCTGCCCGGCCACCGTCGACGAGACGAGCAGACCGAAGATCATCGGGAGGCTCATCAGGCCCGCGACGGTGGGCGACTTGCCCAGCGAGATCTGGAAGTACTGGGACAGGAAGACGGTGCCGCCGAACATCGCGACACCGACCAGCACGCTGGCGATGGTGGCCAGGGAGACCGTGCGGTTGCGGAAGATGCTCAGCGGGACGATCGGCTCCGCCGCCCGCGACTCGACGAACACGGCCAGCGCCAGCAGGACCAGACCGCCGATGACCATCACTGCCGTCCAGCCGGAGGCCCAGTCGAACTTGTTGCCGGCCAGGGACGACCAGATCAGCAGCGTGGAGACGCCCGAGGTGATGAGCAGGGCCCCCAACCAGTCGATCTTCGCCTTACGACGGACGACCGGCAGGTGCAGGGTGCGCTGAAGCAGGGCGATGGAGATGATGCTGAACGGGACGCCGATCAGGAAGCACCACCGCCAGCCCAGCCACGACGTGTCGACGAGCAGGCCGCCGATCAGCGGACCGGCGATGGTTCCCACACCGAAGACCGCGCCGAAGATGCCGGCGTAGCGGCCCAGCTCACGCGGCGGGATCATCGCCGCCATGACGATTGTGGCCAGCGCCGTCATGCCGCCGGCGCCGATGCCCTGGACGACCCGGCTGAGCAGCAGAACCTCGACGTTCGGCGTGAAGCCCGCGATGAGTGAACCCACCACGAACAGTCCCAGCGACAACTGGATCAGCAGTTTCTTGCTGTACAGGTCGGCCATCTTGCCCCACAGCGGCACCGTCGCCGTCATGGCGAGCAGTTCGCTGGTGACGATCCACGTGTAGACGGTCTGGCTGCCGTTCAGATCCGCGATGATCCGCGGCAGCGCGTTCGCCACCACTGTGGAGGCGAGGATGGACACGAACATGCCGACCATCAGGCCGGAAAGGGCCTGGAGAACCTCCCGACGCGACATGCGCGTGCCGACCTCGGCGGTGTCGGCGGGCGGGACGGTGGTGGTCATTGACGCTCCCTTGTCGGGTTTCTGGCGGAGTGGCTGGCCCCGGAGCTGATGCGGCGGGGAAGAGACTGGCGGGTCAGGAGATGGCCGGTGGATCCGGCAGGCCGGCGGCGATAGCGGCGAACGCCTCGTCGACGAAGTCGTGCAGCGGCCGGTCGTCGTCACCGGCGGCCCAGCGCAGCATCGCGGTGCGGAAGGCAGCACCGGCGACGGCGACGACCAGCGGCGGATGGCCGTGGTCGAGTCCGACGCCGAGGCGGGTGGCGACGACCGCCACCATGGCCTGCTCGGTGGCGCTGTTGCCGGCCACCAGCCGGGGCAGCAGCGCGGGGTTCTGGGTGATGACCGTGAGTCGCAGCCGCCACAACTCCCTGTCGGCCTGGATCGAGTCGACCGACTCGTCGAGGGCGACCCGCACGGCCTGCAACGCCGACACCTGGGCGGGGGCGGCTGCCAGACGCGCCACGACCGGGTTGCCGTCGAGCGCCGGATCGTCGGTGAGCGCCTCGTCCTTGCAGGTGAAGTAGTTGAAGAAGGTCCGTGAGGAAACGTCCGCGGCCTCGCTGATCTCCTCCACCGTGACGTGCTCCAGGCCGCGTTCGGCGACCAGCCGCAGCGCGGCGGCGGTCAACGCCGCCCGCGTCTGCGCCTTCTTGCGGTCGCGACGCCCGGGCGAAGCGTGGTCGGTGTCGGTCACGCTGGCGAGATTAGGAGTGAACTTTCACAGTCTGCAAGTTTTTAGAGTGTGAAGTGATCTTCCTGACTCGTGACCTGGACGGAGACCGAGGGATCCGGTCGCTCGGTGTGGGGCACGGCGCCGGTGGTCTCCAGGATGAGCGCGGCGACCAGGTCCGGGTCGTCGCTCATCGGCACGTGCCCGCAGCGGGGCAGCGTCACCACCCGCGCCGCCGGCAGGCCCGCGCGGGCCCGCTCGGCCTGGTGGACGCCGAAGATCCGGTCGCGGTCACCCCAGCCGATGGTCACCGGCACCGTCGCGTCGGACAGCCGAAGGCAGTCGAAGCGATAATCGCGGGCGGCCCGGGCCACGGCGTTGAAGCCGACCCCGCGTCGCAGGGCGAGCGCGTCGCCCAGCGCGCGCTCGACATCCAGCAGTGTCGGGCGGGCCATCAGCGGCGCGAAGCACAACGCCCGCAGGTACGCCGAGCGCAGCGCGACCCGCATGATCGGCGTGGGCAGGTACGAGTTGGCCCGCAGCATCCGGAGGATGGCCAGCGCCCGTCGACGCTCCGCCGGGGTGAAGAAGCCGGCGGGGGAGAAGGCGGTGGCCGAGGCGACCGCCCCGGTTGCCGCAAGCTCCAGGGCGATCGCCCCGCCGAGGCTGTAGCCGGCGACGTGCGGACGCTCCAGCCCCCACTCGGTCAGCGCCGGCAGGACCCCGGCCACTGTGGTGGCCATGTCGGCGGGCATGCCGGTGCCGGGCACCGGGGAGTTCCCGAAGCCGGGCAGGTCGAGCGCGATCACCTCGTGGTGGGCGGTCAACCGGTCGAACACCGGCTCCCACGCCTGATGGCGGTGACCGATGCCGTGGATGAGCACGAGCGGCTCGCCGCTGCCCGCACGTCGGAAATGAATGCTCATGGCCGCTCTCCCACCGAGGTCCTGCCGAAGGAACGCCCGAGCTGGCGTACCTCGTCTTCCATCTGGCCGACCATGGTCCGGCCGCCGAAGCGGGTGATCAACGCGTCCGAGAGGCCGCTCAGCACCACCGGCCGCAGCGCCTGTACCAGGGCGAGCGCCCGGGGCACGTACACGGTGCGCTTGCGGCGTTCGATGCCGTGCAGCAGGGCCTCGACGCACTGCTCGACGGGTACGACGGTGGACAGCGGCCACGGCAACCGGCGCAGCGTGGTGCGGAAGGACGCCAGGTCGGCACGGATGTCACGGACCAGGTCGGTGTCGGTCCAGATCGGATGCGCGGTGCCGACCGTGACGCCGCGTGAGCGGGTCTCCAGGCGCAGCACGTTGGCGAACTGCTCCACACCCGCCTTGGACGCGCAGTAGGCGGCCATGCCGGGCATCGCAGTGAAAGCGGCAGCCGACGAGACGACCAGGACGTGACCACGGGCGGCGGTGACGTGGGGCAGCGCCGCGCTGACAGTGCGGATCGCGCCGCAGAGGTTCACCTCGACGGTACGGACCAGCGCGTCGACCGGCCCCACGGCGACTGTGCCCAGGTTCGCGATGCCCGCGTTGGCCACGACCACGTCGATGCCACCGAAGCGATCCACAGTGGAGGCGACGGCGGCGTCCAGCGCGGCCTGGTCGGTGACATCACACTCGTACCAGTGCGCGTCGAGGTCGGCGCTCAGCTGCTGGAGCAGCTCGCCTTCCAGCCCGACGAGGGCGACCCGGGCTCCACGGGAGACGGCCGCACGGGCCAGCTGCGCCCCGATGCCGCGCGCCGCGCCGGTGATGAACAGGGTCCTGCCCGTCAGGTCATACCGCATCGGCGTGCTCCCGCTCCGGTTCGTTGGGGGTGCCGCCGGTCGAGGCGACCTGGTAGTCGGCCGGGCGGAACCGGCGCAGCCGCATCCGGAAGCTGGTGGCGAAGCCCGGCCAGATGGTGGTGTTACGGCCGGTGGCGTCGAGGTACCAGCTCGAACAGCCGGTCTGCCAGACGGTGCCGGCCATCTTCTTGTCGACCCGCTCGGTCCAGCGTCGTTGCGCCAGCGCGGTGGGCTCGATGGCCGTGATGCCCCTGGACCGCATGTGACGCAGGGCCGCCAGCACCAGATGCAGCTGCGCCTCGATCATCAGCACCACCGAGGTGTGCCCGAGCCCGGTGTTCGGGCCGAGCAGGAAGAACAGGTTGGGGAAGCCGGCGATGGTGGTGCCCCGGTACGCGTGCATGCTGGGGGTCCACGCGTCGCCCAGGCTGCGCCCGCCCCGACCGTGGATGCGCCGGACGACGGGGGAGTCGGTGACGTGGAAACCGGTCCCGAGGATGATCGTGTCCGCCCGGTGGTGGACGTCGTCGTCGGTGACGAGACCATCCGGCACGATCCGGGCGATGCCGGCGGTGACCACGTCGACGTTCGGTCGGGTGAGCGACGGCCAGTAGTCGTTGGAGATCAGGACCCGCTTGCAGCCCATCGCGTAGCGAGGGGTGAGCTTGTCGCGCAGGTTCGGGTCGGGAACCTGACGCCGCAGCGTACGCACCGACAGGCGCGAGGCGAGGCGGTTGACCGCCGGGTGCAGGAAGCCCAGGCCCATGCTTTCGCGGACCAGATAGAGCCCTGCCCGGGCGGCCCGCTGCGCACCGGGCACGGTGCGGAACGCGGCCTGCTCGACCCCGCTGATCCGGCGCGACAACCTCGGCATGATCCAGGCGGGACTGCGCTGGAAGAGCGTCAGCCTCTCGACAGTCGGCTGGATCTGTGGCACGAACTGGACCGCCGAGGCGCCGGTGCCGATCACCGCGACCCGCCGGCCGGCCAGGTCGTGGTCGTGCCGCCACCGCGCGGAGTGGAACATCGTCCCGGCGAACTCGTCGATCCCGGGCAGGTCGGGGATGGCCGGGTCGCTGAGCGGGCCGGCGGCACAGATCAGGACCCGGGCGCTGTGGTCGCCGCCCGAGGTGCGCAACAGCCAGCGTTGGCGCTGGTCGTCCCACCTCGCCTCGTGCACCTCGTGGCGCAGACGCAACTTCGGGCGGATGCCGAAGCGGTCGACGCAGCCGCGCAGGTAGTCCCAGATCTCCGGCTGGCCGGAGAACGTGTTCGACCAGCCGTGGTTGGGGGCGAAGGAGAACGAGTAGAGGTGCGACGGGACGTCACAGGCGCAGCCCGGGTAGCTGTTGTCCCGCCAGGTGCCGCCGACGTCCGCACCCCTGTCGAAGACGAGAAAGTCGGTGAAGCCGGCCCGCTGTAGGCGGATGGCGGCGCCCAGGCCACCGAATCCGGCGCCGATGATGGCGACGTCTGTTTCCATTCACTCCTCCGTGGGCTCGGGCGCGGCAGGCGGGCCGGCCTCTGGCGGCCAGGGCGGATCGCCCACGCCGGTGATGCGTACGCCGCCCCACGGATCGATCTCGGCCAGTCGGGCCGCCCGGACGCGGTCGGCGATGCGCACCTCGACGTCGCGCCGACCGGAGCGCAGCAGGTGGGCCACCCGCGGCTCGGGCTCGATCCGTCCGCCCCAGTGGAAGCGGCCGTCGACGGGCTCCCACCGCCCGCTGAGGTGCACCCGGACCGGGGTGCCCTCGACACCCGCCGGGCCGTGGTATCTCACGGCACGATCCGCTCGTGGGCGCGGGTGAGCTCGTGCGGCAGGTCCGCGCTGGCCCGCACCCCCTCGATGCCGCTCCACAGCAGGGTGGTCAGGTAGTCGGTGAGGGCCGCCCGGCTGATCGGCTGGCCGTGTGTGGTCCACCAGTCGCCGACCGCCTGCACGAAACCCACCAGGCCGTACGCCCAGGGCTCGGCGGGACCGGCGTCCAGGCCCAGCGTGCGTAGCCGGTCGCCGATCACCCGGGCGAGCCCGGCGGCCACCTGCCGGCTGGTGCCCGCGATCACCTGGTGGATGCCGGGGTCGCCGGACTGGTGCATCAGGAACCGGTAGAGCCTCGGCTCCGACTCGATCACGCCCAGGTAGGCGTCGATCGTCGCTTCGACCAGGCCACGTTCCTCGCGGACCTGTTCGATGGCGGGCGCGATGGTGTCGACCATCCGGGCCGCCACCACCTCGCTGACCGCTACCCAGAGCTGCGACTTGTCGGCGAAGTAGCGGTACAGAACCGGTTTGCTGACGCCAGCGGCGGCGGCCACCTGTTCCATGTCGACCTCCGGCCCGTGCCGCAGCAGCGCCTGCATGGCGGCCCCGACCAACTCCTGCCGTCGTTGCTCACGATGGTCTGCCCAGCGGTCTCGGCGGCCGTTGCCCTTCGCCTTCGGGCTGCCGTCGGGAGGGATGGCCGACGGGTCGGACGCATTGACATCGGTGAACGGCGATTGCATGCTACTACTCGTAACAGTTACCGATCGTCACGTCAATATGGAGGAACCATGGAGGCGGCGGAAACCGAGCGTGCGGCGGTCGCCGAGCGACTGCTCACGTCCTCACTGCGGACCAGCTACGACCCCACCGTCGAGATCGACTGGGACGCCCCGCACACCCCCGGCGCCTACTGGCTCCCGCCGCAGCGCAGCAGCCTCTACGGCACCCCGTTGTGGGAGCAGCTCAGCGAGGAGCAGCGCGTCGAGCTGACCAAACACGAGGTGGCCAGCGCGGCCAGCGCCGGGCTGTGGTTCGAGACGATCCTCATGCAGATGCTGATCCGGGAGTACTACCGCGCCGACCCGACCAGCCGGCAGGCCCAGTACGCGTTGACCGAGGTCGCCGACGAGTGCCGACACTCCATCATGTTCGGCCGGCTGATCGAGGCGATGGGTTGTCCGGTCTACCGCGCCAGCGCCACCGACCACCACCTCGGGCGCTTTCTCAAGGCCACCGCCAGCGGCCCCAGGATGTTCGCCGCGATCCTCATCGCGGAGGAGATCCTCGACGCGTTCCAGCGCGAGATCATGGCGGACGAGTCTCTCCAGCCGCTCATCCGGATGGTCTCCCGCATCCACGTGGTGGAGGAGGCGCGGCATGTCCGGTTCGCCCGCGAGGAACTGGCCGCGGCGGTCGCGGCCACCGGCCCGCTGGGCATGGCGTACGCCCGGCTGTTGGTCGGTCGTGCCGCTTACACGATCGCCAACCGCCTGGTCCACCCCGACGCGTACGCGGCGGTGGGCATCCCGCCGGCTGTCGGTCGTGCCGCTGCCCGCGCCAACCCGCGCTGGCGTGCCACCCTGCGCTGGTCGGCGGCGCGTGTGCACGCCAACCTGGCGGACGTCGGCCTGGTGGCGGGGCCGGGGCGTCGGCTCTGGGCCCGGGCCGGGCTGATCTGATCGTCGCCCCGCGGGCGGGAGCGGCATGGGGCGGGGACCGTCTCCGGCCGGACCCCACGCCGCCCGTGTGGGCTCACTAGCTGCGGGCGAAGCCACCCTTCGGCGCGATGATCTCCAGGTTCGTCCCGTCCGGGTCGTTGAAGTACGCGACATCGGTGCCGACCGCCGCCGGCGGCTCCACCTCGCCGGACGCGAACGTGTACGGCTGGCCGAGGAACTCGAACCCGGCCTCGCTCATCCGGTCGTAGACCGCGCGTACGTCGTCCACGTGGAAGCACAGGTGCATCGAGCCGGGCCGGTTGGCCGCCACCTGGGCGGCGTCGCCGATCGGCTCCTGGAACTGGATCAGGTCGATGCCGAGGTTGTCGAGGTTGAACGTGGCGTACCGCAGCTTCGTCGTCGGCAACCCCTGTGACTGCGCGAACCCCGCGCCGTGCATGCTTTCATCCCGAACGACCGGTTCCGCGCCGAGCAGGGCCTGGTAGAACGCGACCGAGCGGTCGAGGTCACTCACCGCGATCCCGACGTGCGCGGCCTTCTTCAGCCCAATGGACACGGTCGAGGGATTGGGGAATGCCATCCTGACTCTCCTTACCAGCGCTCTTCGTCGCCTGTGTTGATGCTGATCTTCCTGGCGTACCCAGGGCGAGATCAGTTCATGCGACGTGGCTGTCAGGCCCGCTCGACCCGCGCCTGCTGGTGATCTGTCAGCCGCAGCCCCACCCCGCGCACGACATCGATGGTGGCCCCGGTGCCCAGGTCGTGCAGCTTGCGGCGCAGCCGCTTGACCAGCGACTGCACGTCCGCCTTGCGCTCGCGCCCCTCGTCACCCCAGACCGAGCGGTGCAGCTCGGCGTAGCTCCAGACCCGGGCCGGCTCGGTGATCAGGCAGGTCAGCAGGTCGTGTTCCAGGCGGGTGAGGTCGATCTCGCGTTCCCCGCAGCGGGCGCTGGAGCGGGCAGAGTCGATCACCAGGGCGGCGACCGGCGCCGGTTCGGACGGGGCGGCCACCTGCTGCGGAGCGGCGATCAGCCGGCGCAGCTCGTCGAGGTCGGCGACCAGCAGCAGCGGCGCGATGCCGTCCAGAAGCTCAGCGAGCCGGATGCGCTCGGCGGGCGACGGGGTCACCGCGATCAGCAGTGGGAACGGCTCGTCGGCCGGCTCACTCCTGTTCACCGTTGCCTCGTCCTCGGCCACCGCACCACCCGGGATCGATGGGCATCCCTGCCCAACTCTCGTCACGGTCCTGACAATGATTGGCAAGCGTGCCGCCAGCCAGGGCAACTCTTAGCGACAAGTTGCTCACGGCAAGTTCTTGATCGTCCGTTCTTCTCGATCATAGTGTCCACTCGGGCAACCGGCGTGACCCGCGCGGTGCATGGGGAGGTCCACCATGGCCCACTACACCCTGGGTCGTTCTGAGGGAGGCAGCACCGATGTTCAGACGTCCACAATGGCGGCGCGCGGCCAGATCGCTGGTGAGCGCCGGCGCGGCGACGATCCTCGCCGCGACATGCTTGGCCACTGTCAGCTCCGGCGCGCAGGCCGCGCCGGGCGGTGCGATGGGGGCGGGCGCCCCGACCGGGGACAAGATCCGACCGGAGCTCGCCAAGCAGCTCCAGGCCAAGAGTGAAGGGGACTTCTGGATCCGGTTCAAGGACCGGGCGGACCTCAGCAAGGCCAGCGCCATCAAGGACTGGTCGAAGCGTGGCACGGCGGTGGCGGACGCGCTGCGCAAGACCGCCGCCGCGAGCCAGGGCAAGATCCGGGCCGACCTCGACAGCTCGGGCACCAGATACCAGACCTTCTGGGCCACCAACGCCATCAAGGTGAACAGCGGTTCGCTGGCGATGGCCCAGAAGTTCGCCGGGCACTCGGAGGTCGAGGGCCTCTACGCCCCGGTCGCGTACAAGGTGCCGGAGACGACCAAGGGCACCGACGAGAAGACGGTGAACGCCCTGGAGTGGGGCATCGCCAACATCAACGCCGACGACGTCTGGTCCCAGTACGGAGTCAAGGGCGAAGGCATCACCATCGCGAACATCGACACCGGGGTGCAGTTCAACCACCCGGCGCTGGTGAACTCCTACCGGGGCAACAACGGCGACGGGACGTTCGACCACAACTACAACTGGTTCAACGCCGCCAACGCTACCGGGGCCTGCGCCACCGCCCCCTGCGACGGCGATGGCCACGGTACGCACACCATGGGCACCATGGCCGGCTCCGACGGCGCGAACCAGATCGGTGTCGCCCCCGGGGTCAAGTGGATCGCGGCGAACGGTTGCTGCCCCAGTGACGCGGCTCTTGTCGAATCCGGTCAGTGGATGCTCGAACCGCTCGACCTCAACGGTCAGAACGCGGACGCGAGCAAGCGACCGAACATCATCAACAACTCGTGGGGCACCCAGGACCCGTCCAACGAGCCGTTCATGGAGGACGTGACGGACGCCTGGGCCGCGTCCGGAATCTTCGGCACCTGGTCCAACGGCAACAGCGGGCCGGCCTGCCAGACCAGTGGCTCGCCGGGCAGCCTCGTCAGCAACTACTCGACCGGCGCGTACGACGTCAACAACAACGTCGCCGGCTTCTCCTCCCGCGGGGCCGGTCAGAACGGCGAGATCAAGCCCAACATCTCCGCGCCGGGCGTGAACGTCCGGTCGAGCATCCCCGGCAGCGCCTACGGCAGCATCAGCGGCACCTCGATGGCCGCACCGCACCTCGCGGGCGCGATAGCGCTGCTGTACTCGGCGGCACCGTCGCTGGTCGGCGACGTCAACGCCACCCGCGCGCTGCTCAACGGCGCCGCGATCGACAAGGCCGACGACCAGTGCGGTGGCACCGCCGCCGACAACAACGTCTACGGCGAAGGTCGACTGGACGCCCTCGCGTTGCTCAACGCCGCCCCGACCGGCGACATCGGCACGCTGGCCGGCACGGTCACCGACGCGACCTCCGGCGCCCCTGTCGCCGGCGCGACACTGACGCTCACCGGCGCGTCCGCGCGTGAGCTGACCACCGGCGCCGACGGCAAGTTCTCCACCCAGCTCCCCATCGGCGACTACCAGGTCGCCGTCGCGGCGTTCGGGTACGCCAGCACCACCAGAACGGCAACGGTCGCCAAGGCCGCGACCACGACGCTCAACGTCGCCCTCACGGCGGTGCCGAGTGTCAACGTCACCGGAGCGGTCACCGACGGCTCCGGCCACGGCTGGCCGTTGTACGCGAAGGTGACAGTGACTGGCGTGTCCGGTGTCTACGACTACACCACCCCGTCGAACGGCCGCTACAGCATCAAGCTGCCGGCCGGGCAGACGTACACCCTGAAGTACGAGCCGCAGTACCCGGGCTACCAGACCGTCACCAAGCAGGTGGTGGTCGGCTCGGGCAACGCCACCGCCAACGTCGCCGTGCCGGTGGACAGCAGCGTCTGCACCACCGCGCCCGGATACACGACCGGCTCCGACGGTGAGTACGAGACCTTCGACGCCACGACCACGCCGGCCGGCTGGACCGTCGTGGACAACGCGGGCAGCGGTCAGGTCTGGAAGTTCACCGACGACGGAGACCGGGGCAACCTGACCGGTGGCACCGGCAACTTCGCGATGGTCGACAGCGACGCCTACGGAGCGGGCACCAGCCAGGACACCGCCCTGGTCAGCCCGGTGGTCGACCTGACCAGCGTCACGGCCCCGGTCATCCGGTTCAACCAGGACTTCAACCAGCTCAACGACGACACGGCCGACGTGGACCTGAGCATCGACGGCGGTGCCACCTGGACCAACGTGCTCCGGCAGGAGACCGACGTCCGGGGACCGAAGCTGACCGAGATTCCGATTCCGCAGGCCGCCGGCCAGGCGCAGGTGCAGGTCCGCTTCCGCTACTACGACGCCTCCTACGAGTGGTGGTGGGAGGTCGACAACGTCCTGATCGGCAGCCAGGTCACCTGCGTGCCGGTCGACGGTGGTCTGGTCGTCGGCAACGTCCGCGACAAGAACGACGGCAGCTACGTCAACGGCGCGACCGTCACCAGCAAGGACCGGCCCGCCGAGAAGGCCGTCACAGTGGCGACCCCGGACGACCCGGGGCTGGCCGACGGCTTCTACTGGATCTACTCGTCGCTCACCGGCGAGCACCCGTTCACGGCGACCGCCGGCAACTACGTCAGCCAGACCAAGTCTGTCGACGTCGAGGCCGACTGGGCGACCACCGCGAACTTCCAGCTCGCGGCCGGTCGACTGGCGGTGACGCCGACGCAGCTGAGCGCGACGCTCCAGATGCCCAACGGCAAGACCAGCAAGTCGTTCACGGTGACCAACACCGGCGGCGCGCCGGTGGAGGTCAAGTTCGGTGAGCGGGACAACGGGTTCGAGCTCCTGCGGGCGGACGGTTCCACTGTGACCCGGCAGCAGGTGCTCGGGTCCGGTGGGGCGCCGGAGCAGCGGCTCACCGTCCCGACGTCGTTCGCCGCCAAGGCGTCCGGCAAGGAGGCCAAGGCGGCTGCCGCGGCGACCGGCCCGCAGGCGGCGCCGTGGACCGACATCGCCAACTACCCGGCCACGATCATGGACAACCGGGTGGTGAACCTGGACGGCAAGGTGTATTCGCTCGGTGGCGGCGACGGTGAGGCCTCCACCACCAAGAACTACGCCTACGACCCGGCCGCGCAGACCTGGACGGCGATCGCCGACCTTCCCGGTGCGCGTAACGCAGTGACCGCCGGCGTGGTGAACGGCAAGATCATTGTCACGGGCGGCTGGGGCGACGCGGGCCCGGACTCCGCCACCTGGTCGTACGACCCGGGGGCCAACACCTGGACCGAGCTGGCCGACAACCCGGCACCGCGGGCCGCGGCCGGTCAGGCAGTCGTCGACGGCAAGCTGTACGCGGTCGGTGGCTGCACGACGGCGGCCTGTCTGCCGATGTCGAACAGCGTCGTCCGCTACGACCCGACCGGTGACAAGTGGGAGACGCTGGCCAACTACCCGAAGTCGGTGGCCTTTGCCTCCTGCGGCGGGATCGACGGCGTCCTCTACTGCACCGGCGGCAATGACGGGTCCGCGGCGCAGAAGTCCAGCTACGCCTTCGACCCGGGTGCCAACACCTGGACCGCCATCGCCGACGCGCCGACCGACAACTGGGCCAGCTCGTACGCGGTCGCCAGCGGCAAGCTCCTCGTCGTCGGTGGCTCGCAGGGTGGGGCCATCAGCAACGCCGGCTTCGCCTTCGACCCGGCCGCCGGGTCGTGGTCCAACCTGCCCAACTCGAACACCGCGCGGTACCGCGGCGGCGCGGCGTGCGGCTTCTACAAGATCGGCGGCTCGTCCGGCAACTTCAACGCGGCCCCGGACAGCGAGGTGCTCCCGGGCTTCGAGGGATGCTCCGAGTCGGCGGCCGACGTCAGCTGGATGACCATCGACAAGTCGGCGGTCACCCTCGCACCGGGCGCGAAGGTCACTGTCACCGTCGGGCTGACGGCGAACGTGGACCAGCCGGGCACCTACTCCGGCGCCGTCGCGATCTCCGAGAACACCCCGTACTCGGTGGCGCCGGTCGCGGTGACCATGACCGCGAACCCCCCGAAGACCTGGGGCAAGCTCATGGGTACGGTCACCGGCACCAGCTGCCAGGGTGCGACAGCGCCGCTCACCGGTGCTGTCGTACAGGTCGACTCGTGGGCGGCCTCGTACACCTTCGCCACCGACGCCGAGGGCAGGTACGCCTACTGGGTGGACCGCCGCAACAACCCGCTCACCATGATCGTGGCCAAGGACGGCTGGAAGCCGCAGACCCGTCAGACCAGGATCGACACCGCCACTCCGACCGTGGAGAACTTCGGTTTGGCACCCATCAAGTGCTGACGCACTAGCCGATGAGGTCCGGCCCGCCTGGTCCCCGACCAGGCGGGCCGGACCGCGCCCGGGGGTGATTCAGACGGGAGCGAGCCGGAAGCCGACGCCGCGTACCGAGTGGATCGTCGCCGCGGCGTTGAGACTGGCGAGCTTGCCGCGCACCCGGCGGATCACCGAGTGCATGTCGGAGCCCCGGCCGAGGTGCCGGTTTCCCCAGACCTCGAGGTGCAGGCGTTCGTAGGTCCAGACCTGACCGGGCGCGTGCACCAGGCAGAGCAGGACGTCGTGCTCCAGTCGGGTCAGGTCGATCTCCTGGTCGCGCCAGCGCAGCACCCGGCGGTCGGAGTCGACGGCCAGATCCGGTGGCGGTGGCTGTGGGCTCGGCGCCGCCTCGGCGAGCGCCACCCGGGTCGGGGGAGCCGGGGCGGCAGGCGCCTCGACCACCCCGAGGAACTCTCGTGCCTGGTCGACTGTCGAGACGATCAGGAAGGCGTCACTGCCGCCGAGCAGCCGGGCCAGATGTCGCCGCTCGGCCGGCGAGGATGCGATGCCGATGACCAGGCTGGCCACTGGGATTCCCTGCATGTGCCAACACCTTCCGGTTCCCCAACTCACTCCGGATGGATTTTTCGTACCGCCGACCGAAACATCGATCGGCGTCCTGACCCTAGTGGTGGCTGATCTCGGCTGGGTAAAACATAGTTGCATGGAAGCATGTGAATCCCATCGCGCCGTGCAGGTCCACCGGTCCCACCGCCGACGATCCGCTTTCCGGAGGCGGTGGGGGTGGTTGTGACAGAACCAAGACAATCCGAGGACGGGGTACGGACCTGGCGAAGCGAGCATGGTCGCCATGTCCATCGGATCGTTGTACCTCGTAGGGCGGTCGACGCCCGGTCCGGCGCGACCGCTGCCCCACGCCCGCGCGGGGGTTCCACTGGGCCTGCGGCTGCTCGCGGCGGCGCTGTGCGGTCTGGTTGCCCTGACCGTCACCGCCGCCGTCTTCGTGCGGACGTACCCCGGGCAGTGGCTGGACGGGGTGCTCCTGCCGCGCGCCGAGCGGGGCGGAGGGTACGAGCAGCAGACCGTGCTGGTGGGCCCGGCCAAGACGGTGCTGGCCACCTTCGGCAGCCCGAGCCTCATCGCGGCTCTGCTCGGTGTGGTGCTGCTGGTGGGTGTGCTGCGCCGGCGGCTGGTGGCGGGGGCCGTGGGTGTGGGGATGGTCGTCTGTGCGGTGCTGCTGGCCGGCGCCGTGAAATCGGAGCTGCCCCGCCCGGATCTGCAGGTTCTGAGCTCCACCACCCACAACAGCTTCCCCAGCGGTCACGTCGCTGCGGCGACCGCACTGCTGCTGGCGTTCATGCTGGTCCTGCCCGGGTGGGCCCGGCGCTGGCTGGCGGCGCCGGGCGCTGTGGGGGTGTCGGTGATCGCCTCCGCCACGATGATCGCGGGCTGGCACCGGTTCAGCGACGTGCTCGGTGGCGTACTGCTGGGGGTGACGGTGTTCTGCCTGGGCGCGGCCGCGTTGGCGGCCTGGTCCGGCGACGGCGACACGACCGGCGGTTCGGACGGTGGCAGCCTCTGGCGCAGGCTGGCCGAGGCGGGAGTCGGGCTTGTCGTGCTGGTCTGGGCGCTGCTGGTGGTCGTGCCCGGTCTGGCCGCGTCGGTGCAGCGGGGCTTGTTGATCGCCATCGTGGCCGCCGCCGCGTCGACGATGTTCCTGGTGGGCGCTGCCGTGTTCCTGGTGCGTTCGACGGAGTTCGCGGTTCGGGTTCCCGCGCGGAGCCCCGCGCCGCCGCCGTCGACGGGAACCCGAAACATCTCATGATGGGATACTTGACGACATGTCCCAGGTGCTGTTGATCGAAGACCACCAGACGGTGCGCGACGGACTGCAGTTGGCGCTCACCCGACAGGGCCACACAGTGCATGCCGTGGGCACCGGTGAGCAGGGGTTGGAACGGCTGCGCACGACCCCGTCCGATGTCGTGGTCCTCGATCTCATGCTGCCCGGGATGGACGGGTTCGAGGTCTGCCGCCGGATCCGGCAGCTCGGCGACCTGCCGATCATCATGCTCACCGCCCGCAACGACGACATGGACGTGGTGGCCGGCCTGGAGGCCGGCGCCGACGACTACGTGGTCAAGCCCGTGCAGGCCCGGGTACTGGAGGCGCGCATCCGCGCGGTGCTGCGGCGGACCGGTGGCGACTCGCGGCGCGGCGACCGAACCGGCCTGGAACAGCACGGTGCGTTGACCATCGACCGGGCCGCGCTGGTGGTCAGCAAGGACGGAACGCCGGTCAGCCTCGCCCCGACGGAGCTGCGGCTGCTGCTCGAACTCTCGCACACGCCGGGCCAGGTGCTCAGCCGCCAGCAGCTGCTGGAGGCCGTGTGGGAGCACGGGTATCTGGGCGACTCGCGACTCGTGGACGCCTGCGTCCAGCGGGTACGCGCCAAGATCGAGGCCGATTCGTCGGCACCGCTCTACATCCAGACAGTGCGTGGTTTCGGATACCGGTTCGGGCCGCTGTGACACTGTGGCGCCGGGTCGGCGCGTGGGTCTCGGGTCTGCGGGTCCGACTCGTCCTGGCCTTCGCGCTGCTGGGCGTGACCACGACGGTGGCGGTGGCCAGTGGCAGCTACTTCCAGGCTCGGACCGTCATCCTGCAACAGGCGCAGGACGCCGCTGTGACGTCGCTGACCGACCAGCTCACCAAGGTCTACCCGATCGTCCAGCTTCCGCCGACCCAGGACGACCTCGAACTGTTGGCCCAGCGCCTCAGCGACCGGGAAAGCTTCGCGGTGGTCGTCTACCGGGACATGCGGACACAGAGCGGCTCCAAACTCGCCGACCCGCTCACCCCCGAGCTGCGGCAGGAGGTCCGTGACGGTCGCATCGCCTGGCAACGTGTCTCGCTCGCCGGAGAACCCGCGCTGCTCATCGGTACCCAGTTGGCGCTGGACAGCCCGGACGGCACGTCCCGCCCGTCCGGGGTGGAGGTCTACTCGGTGCGCAATCTCGTGCCCGAGCAGCAGAGCATCGACCAACTCGCCAGCAGGGCATGGCTGACCGGCGGGTTGTCCCTGCTCCTCGCCGTCCTGCTGGCCCTGCTGTCCGCCCGCGGAGTCCTGCGGCCCGTCCGCGACCTCAGCCAGGCGGCGCGCCGCCTCGGTGAGGGCGACCTGAGCACCCGGTTGACGATCCGGGGCGCCGACGAGTTGGCGGATGTGGCACGGACCTTCAACGACACCGCGGGCACGCTGGAGCGGCAGGTAGGCGAGCTGCGGCGACTGGAATCCGACGCCCGCCGCTTCGTGGCCGACGTCTCGCACGAACTCCGGACTCCGCTGGCCGCGATGACGGCGGTCACCGACGTGCTCGACGAGGAGGCGGAACACCTGCCCGGGGACGCGGGCCGGGCCGCCCGGCTGGTCAGCCAGGAGACGCAGAACCTCACCCAACTGGTCAACGACCTCATCGAGATCAGCAGGTTCGACTCCGGCACCGCGCGGCTCGCCCTGGACGACGTGGACGTGGCCGCGGCGGTGACCGCGACCCTGCGCATCCGCGGCTGGCTGGACCGGGTACGAACGGAGTTGGCACCCGGCATCGTGGCTCGACTCGACCCCCGCCGACTGGACGTCATCGTCGCCAACCTGGTCGGCAACGCCTTCCGGCACGGTGCCGAGCCGGTGTCGGTACGGCTCAGCGCTGACCAGGACTGGGTCACCATCGAGGTGGCCGACCGGGGACCCGGACTGGATCCGGAGGTGTTGCCACACGTCTTCGACCGCCTCTACAAGGCCGACACCGCGCGAACCCGCTCCGAGGGCAGTGGCCTCGGTCTCGCCATCTCCTGGGAGAACGCACGCCTGCACCGTGACGGCGATCGACGGGGGAGTCTCGTAGCGGGCAACGGCCACCACGGCGGCGCGGTGTTCACCCTCCGCCTGCCCCGCGAAACGGCGGACACCGGAGGTGCCAGGTGACCGGCCGACGGACGGGCCGCGCGCTGCTCGCCAGCGGCCTGCTGCTGACGCTGGTCGCGGCGGGCTGTGGGGTACGACCCAGCGGGGTCATCACCGGTCGCCCCCCGATCAGCGGCCCCGCCCGGGGCACGTGGCTCTACCTGCTCGCGCAGGGCAAACTGGTGCTGGTCCTCCGCCCGGTCAACACGGACCCGTCGCCCACCGCCGCGCTCTCGCTGCTCGCGGCCGGTCCGCAGGAGAACGAACGCGCCCAGGGTTTCACCAGCGACGTTCCGGCTGGCCTGGACCCGGTCACCGTGACGGCCGGTGCCGGTCGGTCCGGTGACCTCACGGTCCGGGCGAACATCGCGGCGCAGGCGTTGTCAGCGCGCGCGGTCGACCAGATCATCTGCACGAGCGTCGCCGCCGCGGCGCAGGTCAGCGCGGCGAACACCGCCACCACCGTCACCATCGTCGGGTCGGACGGCGCCCGAGGGCCCCGGGCGTGCCCGATCAGGTGACCGGGCACCGAGCGCCGACTCACACCAGGTGGTCGACAGCGCGTTCCGGCCGGGGCAACCCGCTGTGGTGACAGTGGTCCTGATCGGCCAGCGCACCGGCGATCAGGATGTCGATCAAGGCGGCGAAGCCGATGCCGGCCTGCTGCCAGATCTGGGGGAACTGGGACGCGGCGGTGAAGCCGGGGAACGTGTTGACCTCGTTCACTATGGGCTCGGTCGAGCCCTCGGTGGGCAGGAAGAAGTCGACCCGCAGCAGCCCACGGCAGTCGAGGGCCTGGAAGGCGCGAATCGCACGGTCCTGAAGCACCTCGGTGGTCGCCGCGTCGAGCGGGGCGGGAATCTGGAAGATCGCCCCGCCGTCGTACTTCGCGTCGTAGTCGAAGAAGCCGGCACCGGTCACCCGGATCTCCAGCGGCGGGCCGGCCTGCACCCGGCCGTCCGGGTGCTGGAGCACAGCCACGTCGATCTCGCGCCCCCGCGCTCCCTGCTCGACGAGCACCTTCGGGTCGACCTGGCGGGCCTGCGCCAGCGCGGCGGGAACTCCCGCCCAGTCGTCCACCCTGACGACGCCCAGGCTCGACCCGGCCCGGGCCGGCTTGACAAAGACCGGCAGCTCCAGCCGACGCTGGTCCTCGGGGGACAACTCCTCGCCGGGACGCAGTGTCACCCCCGGGCTGACCCGCAGGCCCTCCGCCGCGAGGAGCCGTTTGGTGACCCCCTTGTCCATGCCGGCGGCGCTGGCGAAGACGCCGTTGCCGACGTACGGCACACCGAGCCACTCCAGCAGCGACGACACCGTGCCGTCCTCGCCGTACGGACCGTGCAGGGCCGGGAACACCACGTCCTGGGCACGCAGGACGCGCAACGCCGCGGGCAGGGGCGTCGGTCGGCCGCCGACGTGCCACAGGCCGTCGCGGTCGATGAGCACCTCGGTGACCTGGTACCGCTCACGGTCCAGGTGGGCGAGGATGCTCGCCGCCGAGCGGCAGGACACCTCGTGCTCGCCGCTCTGCCCGCCGTACAGCACTGCCAGTCGGGTTGTCATGAGTTCCGTGCCCTTCCGTGGAGGTGCTCGCGGGCCACCCGGGCCCCGATACCGGTCAAGATCTCGTGTGGGTTGGTGTCGGCCCAGCGGGCCCACTCGACGACAGTGGGAGGGTGCTGGTCGTCGCCCTCGGCCGGGCCGAACACCACCACCGGGTCGCCGATCGTCACGGGAAGGTCCCCGGCGTCGACAACGCACTGGTCCATCGCGATGCGCCCGACGATCGGGCACCGCCGGCCGCCGAGCCACACCGAGGCGCGGCCACCCGCGGCCCGGGGGAGCCCGTCGGCGTAGCCGAGCGGCAGCAGCGCGAGCGTGGTCGGTGCGCCGGTCACGTGCTCGGGCCCGTAGGAGACGCCAGTGCCGGCCGGCACCCGCTTGACGTTGACCACGCTCGTCCGCACTGTCATCGCGGGGCTCAGCCCGAACTCGCCCGGACCGTTCACGCCGAACGGGTCCACGCCGTAGAGGGCGATCCCGATCCGGCAGAGGTCGAATCGGGTCCGCGGTGCGGAGAGCGCGGCGGCCGAGTTGGCCAGGTGGACGAGGTCGGGGCTCAGGCCAGCAGATCGTGCGGTCCGCAGCGCCTCCTCGAAGATCGCCACCTGACGGGTGAGCGCGGGGGCGCCCGGCAGGTCGGCGTCGGCGAGGTGGGACCACACCCCGCGCACCCGGATCCCACCCTCTCGTTCGTACTTGCGGGCCCAACCGACCAACTCCGGCCAGTCGTCCCCGGCGGCCCCGTTGCGGGACAACCCGGTGTCCGCCTTGAGCTGCACCATCGCCGGCACGCCGAGCAGACGGGCCGCGTCGGCGACGGCGTGCAGGTGCGTCGTCGTGGACACGCCGACGTCGACGCCAGTCTTGATCAACATACCGAAGTCGTCAGACGGGCCGTGCAGCCAGCTCAACGTGGGCGCTGTCACACCCGCCTCGCGAAGGGTCAGCGCCTCGGCCGTCGAGGTCACCCCCAGCCAGGAGGCGCCGGCGCGCAACGCGGCCCGGGCCACCTGCACCGCACCGTGGCCGAACCCGTCGGCCTTGACCACCGCCATCAGTCCGGTGCCGGTGACCGACGCGATTGCCCGCACGTTGCTGGCGATCGCGTCCAGGTCGATCAGGGCTTCGGCGAGGGCGCTCATCCGGCCGCCTCCACCCGGCGCGCGCCGGGCAGCGCGAACAACCAGCCCGCGCGAACCGCCAGCAGCCCGCGGTGAACGGCCAGGCTCAAACCGATCACCAGCCCGCTCAGCAGAATCGGATAACCGAGCACTATCAGGCCCTGAGCGGACCCATCCAGCCCGGAAACCGGTACGAGCAACAGCCGGTGCAGCAGGGCCAGGACCGGCATGTGAATGACGTAGATCGGCAGTGTGATGCGGCCGAGCCTAGCCAGCGGTTCGCTGAGCGCCGACCACCGCGACAGCCGGGCAGCGGCGGTTATGCCGAAGATCACTGCCAGCACGGAGACCGCCGGCCATACCCCGAACCACTGCTGGGCGCCGGTCACCGCCATCGCGGCGAGCGCCAGGACGTAACCACCAGAGGTCAGCAACAGCCGCCGGCGGCTGGCGGTGGCGGCCCACCGCTGGATCTGCGGCCGCAGGTACAGGCCGGCGAGGAAGAAGACCAGGTTCTGGTAGAGGCCGGCGCGGTTGCCCGGGGTGTCGACCAGGCCGGCGGCGGCGACGGCGGACAGCGCGGCGGCGGGGACCAGGACCAGCGCCCGGGGCGCCCGGCGGGTCACCTTGGCGATCGTGAAGTACAGCGCCAGGGCGTACAGGTACCAGAGGTTGGACGGCGTGACGGTGAGCTGCTCCAGCAGGCCGAGCGCCGAGGTGGCCCGGTCGGTAGGCAGTTGCGGCGCGGCGGCGAGGACCACTGTGTGGATCAGCAGCCAGACGGCGTACAGGTAGAGGAACCCGGCGATCCGGCTGAGGGCGACCACCCGCCACTGCCGCTGGGCGGCGTTCGCCGCGAAGACGCCCGAGATGGTGAAGAACAGCGGCATCCGCAGCGGGAGGAACTGCTCACCCAGCGCTCCCCAGAAGCCCGGCACCGGTACGCCGACGTGCCAGTCGATCTGGAGGTAGTCCTTCACGACGACGTGCCACAGCACGACGAGGATGATGCAGACGCCCTTCGCGGCATCAGCCCACTGCGCCCGGTGTGATCCGGCGGCAGGTGCGGGCGCGCAGGCAGGGGTGGGTCCGATCCGGTGGCGGTGGCGGAACCGGACGCGCGTCGCGTCAGGCTTCAGCTCGACGGGCCGGGGCTCGGTGGGAGACAGCTGTTGGATCACTCACCGAAAGCTGCCAGCCGGATATCCGCGCGTGATCCACGAATTGTCATGGTCCGGTAATGGACGCCGCCGGAGCTGATTCGTAGGCGGTTCCGAGCCGCCCACGGCAGACGCCGGGCGGCACTAGGCTCGTTGCGGAGGTGCAAACATGAAGCTCGGGCTGCACTACTGGAACTACTCGACTCCGGCCGACCCGGCCGCGATCGCACCGACCCTGGCGCAGACGGCGACAGTCGCCGAGCAGGCCGGCGTCGCGTCGTTCACGGTGATGGACCACTTCTTCCAGATGGACGCGGTGTTCGCGGCCGAGGAGCCGATGCTGGAGGCGTACACCACGCTGGGCTACGTCGCGGCCATGACGCAACGGATGACGCTGGGCGTGCTGGTCACCGGCGTGATGTACCGCTACCCGGGGTTGCTCGCCAAGACCGTGACGACCCTCGACGTGCTCTCCGGCGGCCGGGCCCGCCTCGGCATCGGCGCCTCCTGGTACGAGCGGGAGCAGCTCGGGCTGGGCGTGCCGGTCGTCCCGGTGGCCGAGCGGTTCGAGCGGTTGGAGGAGACGCTGCGCATCTGCCTTCAGATGTGGAGTGCCGACGACGGCCCGTTCAACGGGCAGCACTACCAGCTCGCCGAGACCATCAACTCGCCGCAGCCGTTGAGCCGCCCGCGCCCCCCGATCATGATCGGTGGTGGCGGCGAGAAGAAGACCCTGCTGCTGGTGGCCCGGTACGCCGACGCCTGCAACCTGTTCGGCCGCGGCGGCATCGACGACATCGCGCGCAAGCTGGATGTGCTGCGCGGGCACTGCGCCGCCGAGGGCCGTGACTACGACACCATCGAGAAGACCGTGGTCGCCTCCCAGGCGCCGCTGGACGACACCGACGCGTTCCTCGCCGAGGTGTCCGAGTACGCGGCGCTCGGCGTGCGCGAGGTGCAGGTGACGCCGGATCGGGACCCTGTCGAGTTCGCCCGGCGGCTCGGCGACGAGGTGCTGCCCCGGTTGGCCGACATCGGCTGATTCCACAGCGCCAGGACACTGACGAGGGCCGTCCTCCCGGTGGTGCGGAGGACGGCCCTCGTCTGTGCCTGGGTCAGGCGACCGCGGCGGGGAACCGTTCCCAGACCCGGTGTGCGGCCATCAACTGCTGCACGGCGGTCAGCGCCTCGGCGCCCGAGCCCGCCGCCACGACGCCCGGGGTGCCGGCGACGCCGGCCTGCTCCAGCACTGTGACGCCGGAGCCCCAGGCGCCGATCGCCTTGGCGTGCCGCCAGCACTCCTCGACGAGAAGCAGCACGCGGGGGTCCACGGTGGTCGGGGCCGGCGTGCCCGCCTTGGCGTCGCGGGCGGGCAGGGCATCCGGTGCGGGTGCCGGCGCGCCGGCCAGCAGGACCGCGTCGAACTCGACCGACCGGCCGGTGGCGAAGGTGCGCTGCACCGGCAGGTCGCCGACCATGCCTCCGTGCGGGGCGATCAGCAGCGGCACCATCCCGGCGTCGAACACGGCCCTGCGGACCTCGTCGACGCCGTCCAGGTCGCCGTCGGGGTCGACGACGATCCCGACCATTCGGCCGTCACTCGGCCACTCCCGACCGACCTGCGACAGCGCCGGGCTGGGCGTGACGTCGGGAAGCGGCACTGTCGGCTGGGGCGCGGGCAGGCCCAGGCCGGTGGCGACCTGCTCGCACAGCACCGGGTCGATGTTGGCGAGGCTCTGCAGCTGACGCTCCTTGATCGCCTGGTGGTAGCACTTGCCCAGCTCGAAGGTGTACGCCCTGATGATGTGTTCCTTCTCCACCGGCGACATGCTCAGCCAGAACAGGCGGACCTGGCTGTAGTGGTCGTCGAACGAGGCGGGGTTCGCGCGTACCTTCGGCGCCTGCGCCACGGTCACCGGCACGTCGACGAAGGCGTGCTCGGCGTCCCCGGCGGGGAACGGGTTGCCGCCGTCGAGCGAGTTCGGTCGGTACGGTGCGACGCCTGCGTGCACGGCGTGCTGGTGGAAGCCGTCACGCAGCATGTCGTTCACCGCGGCGTGCGGGCGGTTGATCGGGATCTGGGTGAAGTTCGGCCCGCCCAGGCGGGTGAGCTGCGTGTCGACGTACGAGAAGAGTCGGCCCTGCAACAGCGGGTCGTTGGTGACGTCGATGCCCGGGGGCAGGTGACCGAGGTGGAAGGCGACCTGTTCGGTCTCGGCGAAGAAGTTCGTCGGCGTCCGGTTGAGCACCAGCTTCCCGATGGGCTGCACCTCGGCCAGTTCCTCCGGCACGATCTTCGTCGGGTCGAGCAGGTCGATGCCGGCGAAGGTCTCCTCGGGAGTGTCCGGGAAGACCTGGATGCCCAGCTCCCACTCGGGATACGCGCCGGCCTCGATGGCGTCGTAGAGGTCGCGGCGGTGGAAGTCCGGGTCCATGCCGCCGAGCAGCTGGGCTTCCTCCCAGGTCAGCGAGTGCACGCCCAGCTTCGGCTTCCAGTGGAACTTGGCCAGCACCGTCTCCCCGGCCTCGTTGACGAGGCGGAAGGTGTGCACGCCGAAGCCCTCCATCGTCCGGTACGAACGCGGAATGCCCCGGTCGGACATGTTCCAGATGGTGTGGTGCTGCGCCTCGGTGTGCAGCGACACGAAGTCCCAGAAGGTGTCGTGGGCGCTCTGCGCCTGCGGGATCTCCCGGTCGGGGTGCGGCTTGCCGGCGTGGATGATGTCCGGGAACTTGATCGCGTCCTGGATGAAGAAGACCGGCATGTTGTTGCCGACCAGGTCGAAGGTGCCCTCGTCGGTGTAGAACTTCGTGGCGAAGCCACGGGTGTCGCGGACCGTGTCGGCCGAACCCCGCGAACCGAGCACGGTGGAGAACCTGACGAAGACGTCGGTCTCGCGCCCCTTCTTGAGGAACCCGGCCCTGGTGACCGCCTCGGCGGTGCCGTACGCGGTGAAAACCCCGTGCGCGCCGGCGCCCCGGGCGTGCACCACGCGCTCCGGAATGCGTTCGTGGTCGAAGTGCGTGATCTTCTCGCGTAGGTGGTGGTCCTGGAGGAGCACCGGGCCGCGCGGGCCGGCCTTGAGGGAGTGGTCGGTGTCGCGCAGCCGCGCCCCGTTCGCGGTCGTGAGGTAGGCCCCCTGCTGACCGTTGGCGATCGTCGGCGCGCCGGTCTCCGCGCCGGTCGGCGTGCGCGTCTGCGGTGCCCCCTGTTCCGGCTTCGGCGGCAGCGGGTCGTGCGGCGTCGTCGGCTCCTCGAGTGGCGGCGGCGCGCTCCCCGGCGCACCGGGGACGTCCGGGGTGAGGGCGTCGGTGATCTTTTCTGAGGCGGTCTTCACGACGTTCTTGACCG
This sequence comes from Micromonospora sp. NPDC048947, assembly GCF_040649495.1. Taxonomy (NCBI): domain Bacteria; kingdom Bacillati; phylum Actinomycetota; class Actinomycetes; order Micromonosporales; family Micromonosporaceae; genus Micromonospora; species Micromonospora sp. NPDC048947. Next base: position 220,699 of record NZ_JBEZFO010000001.1, on the reverse strand, counting down.
CCTCGGCGGGCTTGCTGGAATCCACTGAATGAACCTCTCCATGGCGCGTGTGCGGGCCGGCGCCTGCCCTGCTACCCCAGGTCAGAGGGTCGAAACACGACTCATCTCGGCATCCTGCGCCGGGACTGGTGATTTCGCCGATGCCGGGATCGGCCAAGCAGCCAAAACTGACACACGTCGATATCCCTCGACTTTAGGGAGTGCCCGACGTGTCCTCACCAACCACCACCCGTCCCCGTTCCGTCGCAGCCCGTGCCACCCGGTTCGCGTTGGCCGCCGTCCTGGCCGCCGGCGGCGTACTGGCCGGATCCTCCGGCGCCGCCCAGGCCGCCGGCCCGTACGAGCGGGGCCCCGCCCCGACCACCGCGATCCTGGAGGCCAGCCGCGGCCCGTTCGCGACGGCCTCGCAGAGCGTGTCCTCGCTGAGCGTCACCGGCTTTGGCGGCGGCGTCATCTACTACCCGACCAGCACCAGCGAGGGCACCTTCGGCGCCATCGCCATCTCGCCCGGTTACACGGCCGCCTGGTCCAGCATCAGCTGGCTCGGACCGCGCATCGCCTCGCACGGGTTCGTGGTGATCGGCATCGAGACCAACACCCGACTGGACCAGCCGGACAGCCGGGGCCGGCAGTTGCTGGCCGCGCTGGACTACCTGACCCAGCGCAGCTCGGTGCGCAGTCGGATCGACAGCAGCCGACTCGCTGTTGCCGGGCACTCCATGGGTGGAGGCGGCAGCCTGGAGGCGGCCTCGTCGCGGCCGTCGTTGCAGGCCGCTGTGCCGCTCGCACCGTGGAACACCGACAAGAGCTGGTCCGAGCTGCGCGTGCCCACCCTGATCATTGGCGGTGAGAGCGACAGCGTCGCGCCCGTCGCGACGCACTCGGTGCCGTTCTACAACAGCATCCCGGCCTCCGCCGAGAAGGCGTACCTGGAGTTGAACGGGGCGAGCCACTTCTTCCCGCAGACCACCAACACGCCGACCGCGCGGCAGATGGTGGCCTGGTTGAAGCGCTTCGTCGACGACGACACCCGCTACGAGCAGTTCCTCTGCCCCGGCCCGAGCGGCTCGCAGATCCAGGAGTACCGCAACACCTGTCCCAGCGCCTGACGGCGGTCACGGGGCGGTCGCCGCTGGCGGCCGCCCCGTCCGCGTGCGCGAAGGGGCATTGAAGGTCTTGACGCCAAACCCGAGAAACGTACACTGCGAGTGTAAATAAACACCCGCCACGACAGAGGGATGGGTGATGGAGCGCGGCCTCGAACTGCACCACATCGGCGTCCGTTTCGGCGGCCTCACCGCCCTCGACGACGTGTCAGTGCGGGTGCCACCCAACCGGGTGGTGGGCGTCATCGGGCCCAACGGCGCCGGCAAGACCACGCTGTTCAACGTGATCTGCGGCTTCGTCGCACCGGAGACGGGCTCACTCACCCTCGACGGCCGGCCGCTGCGGCCACGGCCGCACCGGCTGACCCGGCTGGGCATCGCCCGGACCCTCCAGGGCACCGGACTCTTCGCCGGGCTCAGCGTGCTGGAGAACGTGATGACCGGCGCTTCGCACACCGCCCGTGCCGGCTTCGTCCCGGCGCTGCTCGGGCTGCCGGCCAGCGACCGCGACGAGCGCCGGCTGCGCGGGGACGCCCTCGCCATCCTCGACGAGCTGGGCATCGCCGAGCACGCCGGGGCCGCGCCGACCACACTGCCCTTCGCCGTACGCCAGCGGGTCGCCCTGGCCCGCGCGCTCGCTGCGCGGCCCCGGCTGCTCCTGCTCGACGAGCCGGCCGGTGGCCTCGGAGCGGACGACATCGCCGAGCTGGCGGAGCTGGTCCGGCAACTGCCCCGGCGGGACACCGCCCCCTGCGCCGTGCTCCTGGTCGAACACCACATGGACCTGGTGATGGCCGTCTGTGACGAACTCGTGGTGCTCGACTTCGGCCGGGTCATCGCCGCCGGCACCCCGGACGAGATCCGCGACGACCCCGCGGTCACCGACGCGTACCTCGGTGTCACAGTCGAGGAGGCATCCCCATGAGCGCGACCGACCTGCTCGTCGTGCGGGGGCTGGTCGCCGGTTACGGTGCCGCGCCCGTGTTGCGGGCCATCGACCTCACCGTCCCGGCCGGCACCATCGCCGCTGTCGTCGGCGCGAACGGCGCCGGCAAGACCACTCTGCTGCGCGCGCTCTCCGGCATGATCCGCCCGGCCGCCGGCCAGGTCCTGCTGGCCGGGGAAGACCTTCGCGGTACGCCGGTGGAGCAGCTCGTCCGACGCGGCATGGCGCACGTGCCGGAGGGTCGGGGCGTGATCAGCGAGCTGACCGTCGACGAGAACCTGCGGCTGGGCGGGCTGTGGCGACGCGACCGCGCCGACGCCGGGCGGGCCCTCGACGAGGTCTACCAGCTCTTCGAGCCGCTGGCCCGACGCCGCCGGCACCTCGGTCACCAGCTCTCCGGCGGCGAGCGGCAGATGCTCGCGCTCGGTCGGGCCCTGGTCGGCAGACCCCGCCTGCTGCTGCTGGACGAGCCGTCGCTCGGCCTTGCGCCACGGGTGGTCGCCCGGACCATGGCCCTGCTCCGCCAACTGCGCGACCGCACCGGGCTGACCGTCCTGCTGGTCGAGCAGAACGTGCGCAGCGCGCTCGCCGTCGCCGACCAGGGCGTCGTGATGTCCCTCGGTCGGGTGGTGATCGCCGCTCCGGCGGTGCAGCTACGCGACGACGTCGACCTGCGCCACGCGTACCTCGGTTTCTGACCACCACCTCGTCCCCCAAAGGGAGGACTGTTGGACCGCTTCGTGTTCCTCACCGTCGACGGCCTGTCCCGGGGCGCGGTGTACGCCGCGTTCGCGTTGGCCCTGGTGCTCATCTGGCGGGCGGCGCGGGTCGTCAACTTCGCCCAGGGAGCGATGGCCGTCGCCGCCGCGTACGTCGCCTACACGGTCAGCACCGCGACCGGTTCCTACTGGCTGGGTTTCGTCGTCGCGATCGTCGCCGGCCTGCTGCTCGGCGCGCTGGTGGACCGCGTGGTGATGCGGCACGTCGATCACGCCTCACCGCTCAACCCGGTGATCGTCGCGCTCGGGCTGGTGCTGCTGATCCAGGCCGTACTGGGCATGGTGTACGGCAGCGAGTTCCGCCCGGCCGAGGCCCCGTTCAGCCGGTCCGCCCTCACCGTGGGCGGGGTCGCCGTGCTGTCCCCGTACGACCTGTTCGTCTTCGCCACGATCGGCGTGGTGGTCAGCGGCCTGGCCTGGATGTTCGCGCGTACCCCGGTGGGGTTGCGGATGCGCGCGGCGGCCTTCGCTCCGGAGGTCTCCCGGCTGCTCGGGGTCAACGTCGGTGGGATGCTGACCCTCGGCTGGGCGCTCGCCTCCGGGGTGGGCGCGCTGGCCGCCATGCTGGTCCTGCCGACCGAGTTGGGCCTGCACCCGCACGCGATGGACCTGGTGTTCGTCTCGGCGTTCACCGCGGCGGTGGTCGGCGGGCTGGACAGTCCACCGGGGGCGGTGGTCGGTGGGCTCGTGGTGGGGCTGCTGCTCTCCTACGTCAGCGGTTACGCCGGCAGTGACCTCACTCCGCTCGCGGTGCTGGTCCTGCTGCTGGCGGTGCTGCTGGTCCGGCCCGGTGGGCTGTTCGCCCCGGTCGCGGCGAGGCGGGTGTGAGCGCCACGAGGGCGGCATCGCCGCCGAGAGAGCAGCTGGACGACCGGGGCGGCCGACCGGTCGACCGGCGACGCGGCTCCACACTGCTGCGTCACCTCGCTGTGGTGCTGGCCGCCGGGTTGCTGTTGGTGGCGGTCAGCTACTCCGTCGAGCCGTTCCGCAACTTCCAGCTCGCCACTGTGGCCGCCTACCTCTGCGCGACGGCTGGGCTGACCGTCCTCACCGGGCTCAACGGTCAACTGTCGCTCGGGCACGGCGCGTTGATGGCCACCGGGGCGTACACGGTGGCGCTCTGTCAGACCGCGTTCGCCGACCGGGGGATGACCGGCGGCTGGCTGTTGCCGCTGTCGTTGGGTGCGGCGGTCGTCTGCACTGTCGCGGTCGGCGCGGTGGTCGGTGTGGCCGCGGCCCGGCTGCGCGGCCCCTACCTGGCCGGGGTCACCCTCGCGGTGGCCGTGGTGGTGCCGGCGCTGGCGGTCACCTTCGACGGCGTGTTCAACGGCGAGCAGGGGCTGTCGGTGCCGGTGGAGCCGCCGCCGTTGTCGCTCGGCCCGTACTTCCCGTACGAGCGGTGGCAGCTCTGGGTCACCGGCGCGGCCACCCTGCTCGCGTTGCTGCTGTTGGCGAACCTGATCCGCAGCCGGTACGGGCGTACCTTCCGGGCGGTCCGCGACGACGAGGTGGCGGCCCGCCTGGCCGGCATCCACGTGGCCCGCACCCAGGTCCTCGCGTTCGTTGTCAGCGCCGCCACCGCCGGGCTCGGCGGCGCGCTGCTGGCGGTGCTCGCGCAGAGCGTCTCACCCGGCGCGTTCTCGCTGACCCTGTCGCTGTTCCTGCTGATGGCAGTGGTGATCGGTGGCCTGGGTCGACTGACCGGCGCGTTGTGGGGAGCCGTCCTGCTGGTCGCCCTGCCCGATCTGACCCACTCGGTGACCGAGATGCTCACGCTCTCGCCCGCTGTGGCGCAGCGGCTGGAGGGCAACCTTCCCCTGGCGATCTTCGGGCTCACCCTGATCGTCGTCATGATCGCCGCCCCCGGCGGTGTGCAGGGTCTGCTGTCGCGTCTCGGCCGGGCGTTGCTGGCCAGGCGGCCGACCCGGCGTTCCTGAGCTGTCCTCGGTCCGGCCTCGGCCGGGCGCCCCACCACCACACCGTTCCCCGACAACCGGACCGAGAAAGGTCGGTGTTTCCCATGCACCGTAAAGCGCATCGCGGCCTCGCGATCGCCAGCACCCTTGCCCTGCTCATCACCGCAGCCGGCTGTAGCGGCGACGACGGACCCGGCTCCGGCGGGGCGTCGGTGCCGGGTGTCACCGCCACCGAGATCGTCGTCGGCACCCACATGCCGCTGACCGGGCCGGCCTCGGCCGGCTACTCGAAGATCGCCCCGGCGACGAAGGCGTACTTCGACTACGTCAACGCCAACGGCGGAGTGCACGGCCGCAAGATCACCTACAAGATCATGGACGACGGCTACAACCCGGCGAACACCCAGCAGGTGGTCCGTCAGCTCGTCCTCCAGGACAAGGTCTTCGCCGTCCTCAACGGCCTGGGTACGCCGACGCACACCGGTGTGCTCGACTTCCTCAAGAGCAACCGGGTGCCAGACCTGTTCGTCGCCTCCGGCAGCCGCAGCTGGGACCAGCCGGACAAGTATCCGGGCACGTTCGGGTTCAACCCGGACTACACGGTCGAAGGCAAGATCCTCGCTAACTACGCGAAGCGGGACCTGGCCGGGCAGAAGGTCTGCTTCCTCGGTCAGGACGACGACTTCGGGCGGGACAGCCTGGCCGGCGTGGAGAAGGTCCTCGGCGCCACGGCCGTGGCGGTCAAGCAGACGTACGTCACCAGCAACACCAACGTGGCGCCGCAGATCGGCGCGTTCAAGGCGGCCGGTTGCCAGGTCGTCGTGCTGGCCACAGTGCCCGGCTTCACCGCGCTCTCCATCGGCACCGCGGCGCGGCTGGGCTTCAAGCCGCAGTGGCTGGTCTCCAACGTCGGCGCCGACCACCCGACACTGGCCAAGCAGCTCGGCGCCGCCGCGCCGCTGCTGGAGGGCATGGTCGGCACCAACTACCTGCCGATGCAGAACGACACAGCGAACCCGTGGATCCAGCTCTTCACGAAGGTCAACAAGGAGCACAACGGCGACGCGCCGTTCGACGGCAACACCGTCTACGGCATGTCGGTCGGCTACCTCTTCGTGCAGGTGCTGCTCGCCGCCGGCAAGGACCTGACCCGGGAGAAGGTGCTGGAGGCAGTGCAGAAGGGCGGCTTCCAGGGCCCCGGGCTGGTGCCGCTGCGCTTCTCCGCGAAGGACCACTCCGGGTACGGCGGCCAGCGGTTGAGCCGGGTGAGTGGGGGAGTGCAGAGCTACTTCGGGCCGGCGTACGAGACGGACGAGGCGGACGGGTCGGTCAACGAGTACACCGCCACCCCGGCCGCGCCGCCGGCGAACGGGGTGCCGACCGTCTCCTGAGGCCCCGCAGCCCCGACGTCCGACCGGGCGTGGTTCCGCCCGACCACGCCCGGTCGGACGACTGCGCGCGTGCTGTCGGCTCGGCCTGCCGACCGGTCGCCGGAGGCGTTGACCGATACCGATCGACGCTCCTACTATCTGCACCGTGAATGCATATTCGGACCGACTCGCGGGCCGGGTCGCCATCGTCACCGGCGCCAGTCGGGGGATCGGTCTGGCCATCGCCCAACGCCTCGTCGCCGAGGGCGCGCGGGTGGGTCTGACCGCCCGCCGCCCGGAAGGGCTGGCCGAGGCGGTCGCCACCCTGGGCGGTCCGGCGCACGCCCTTGCGGTGCCGGGCCGGGCCGACGATCCCGAGCACCGGGCCGCCGCGGTGCGCCAGGTGAGCGCGGCGTTCGGCCCGGTGGATCTGCTGGTCAACAACACCGGCATCAACCCGGTGCACGGCCCGCTGGTCGAGCTGGACCTGGCTGCGGCCCGCAAGATCCTCGACGTGAACGTGGTCGCCGCGCTCGGCTGGGTGCAGGAGGTCTGCGCCGCCGGCATGACCGAGCGCGGCGGCTGCGTCGTCAACGTCTCGTCGATCGCCGGGCTGGGCCCGTCCCCCGGCATCGCCTGCTACGGGGTGAGCAAGGCCGCGCTCAACCACCTCACCGCCAGCCTCGCCGTGGAGCTGGGGCCGACGGTACGGGTCAACGCGGTCGCCCCCGGCGTGGTGAAGACCCGCTTCGCCGCCGCCCTCTACGACGGGCGGGAGGCCGAGGTCGCCGCGCGGTACCCGCTCGGACGCCTCGGTCTGCCATCGGACGTGGCCGGCGCTGTCGCCTTCCTGGCCTCCCACGACGCCAGTTGGATCACCGGGCAGACCATCGTCTGCGACGGTGGCGTCTCGCTGACCGGCCGGGCCGGATGACGACGTCGGCGGAGCGTCCGGAGCCGCTGATCAACGGCTGTCTAGACTCGGCGGTGCGTCGGGGGACGCCATGGCGGTGAGGGGGCGGGGGCGGATGGACGGGGTCGATGTGGCGGGCCGGGTCGACGGGCGCACCGCCCGCGCCGAGCGGACCCGCGCGGCCATCGTCGAGGCGCACCTCGCGCTCATCTCCGAGGGTGACCTCCGCCCGACCGGGGAACGCATCGCCGAACGGGCCGGGATCTCGTTGCGCACCCTCTGGACCAACTTCAAGGACATGGAGACCCTCTTCGAGGCCAGCGGCGCGGAGGTGCTCCGTCAGCAGGACGCCGCCTACCGGCCGATCTCGACCGGGCTGCCGTTGACGAAGCGGGTCGACGCGTACTGCCGACAGCGGGCCCGGCTGCTCCAGCTCATCGCGCCGTCGGCGCGGGCCGCCCAGATGCGTGAGCCGGTCTCCGAGCAGCTGCACCGCAACAAACTCAAGCACATCGAACGGGTCCGCGACGAGATCGAGGAGCTCTTCGCCGTCGAACTGGCCGAGGCCGGGCCGGGCCGGGAGCAGTTGCTCAACGCCCTGGTGGCGGCGAGCACGTGGCAGGCCTGGTCGATGCTGCGCTACGGGCTCGATCTCGGCGTCGACCAGGCCCGCGCGGTGATGTCCCGGACCGTGGGCGCCCTGCTGGCCGAGGTCGCGCCCGACTGATTCCGGCCCGGCCCGATATCGCCCCCTCTTTCCATTCGGTTTCCGATGGGTAACACTGGCAGGCGTGGTTACTGCATCAAGAGTGCAACTAACCGTGCTGCGTGGCCGGGACGACGAGTGCCGGGCTGTCCGGAGCCTGCTCGACGGCATGACCAACGCCGGCGGTGCCCTGCTGTTGCGCGGAGAGCCCGGATCGGGCCGGACTGCGCTGATCGGCTACGCCCACCGGCACGCCGAGGGTGGCTGCACCGTGCTGGCCGGCAGCGGGCTCGCCGAGGAGGCCGCCCTGCCGTACGCCGGCCTGCAACGTCTTGTCGACCCGGTGCTCGACCGGGCCGCCGCGCTCCCCGGTGAGCAGCGCCAACTGCTGCGGCGCGCACTGGCCGGGGAGAGCTGCCCGGCCGACCGGCGCTTGACCCTGTCGATGGCGGTGCTCGGGCTGCTCGCCGCCGCCGCCCGGGACCGGCCGCTGCTCGCCACCATGGACGACATCGACCGGGGTGACCCGCAGACCGCGCAGGTGCTGGCGTTCGTGGCCCGCCGACTGCGGCACCTGCCGCTCGCCGTCCTGCTCACCGCGGACGTCACCGCCAACCTCGACGGGATACCGGCGCACCGACTGCGCGCGCTGAGCGAGCACGAGAGCCGCGCCGTCCTCACCGATCGACTCGATCGGCTGACCGAACGCGAGGGCGTCAACCGGCTCCCCGACCGGCCAGCCGCGTCGGCAGTGACCGCCTTGGCCGCGATCGGCGGCGGCAACCCGCAGGCCCTTGTGGACCTCGCCGAGGTGCTCACCGCGGGGCAGTGGCGGGGGGAGGAGTCGCTGCCCGCCGCGCCACCGGCGGACGGAGCGCTGGGTCGCGCGTACCGTGCCCGGCTGGACCGGCTGCCCCCGGAGACCCGGCGGGTGCTGTTGCTCGCAGCGCTCGATGAGGACGGCGAGCCGGGCACCCTGATCCGGGCCACGGCTGCCGCCGGCGCTGAGGTCGAGGCGCTCGCCCCGGCGGAGGTCGCCGGCCTGGTCCGCGTCGAGCAGCGCGGCGTCACGTTTCCGCAGCCGCTGGTGCGCATGATGATCGCGGCCAGCGCGCCGCTCGCGGAGCGCCGCGCGGCGCACCGACTGCTCGCCGAGGTGCTGGTCGCGGACGGGCAGCGGCTCCGCCGGGCGATGCACCTCGCCGCCGCGACCGCCGGTGCCGATCCGACCCTCGCCGCCGAGCTGGAACAGGCGGCGGTCGGCGGATCCGACGGCTGGGTCGCCGCCTCGGTGGCCCTGCGGTGGGCCGCCGAACTGAGCGACCAGCCGAGGCTGACCGCCACCCGCCTGCTGACCGCAGCCCGGTACGCCTGGGCCGGGGGACAACCCGACGAGGCCCGGCTGCTGCTCGACCGCCTCCGCGCGGTGTGCGTCGACCCGGTCGTTCGAGGCCGCGCCGATCTGCTCCGCGGTGAACTGGAGCTGCGCTGCGGCACCGCGATGAGTGCGTCGGCCACGCTGCTGGCCTCCGCCGCGGCGGTGGACGGCACCGACCGTGCCCTGGCGTTGACCGGGCTGGTGCGGGCCGGGGAGGCGGTCTGCTTCACCGGCGACCAGTACCGGTACGCCGAGATCGGCCGGCGGGCGCTGGCGTTGCGGCGACCGGACGACCCACCGGCCATCGAGGTCATGGACTGTCTGGTCGCCGGGGTGGCGGCGACCCTGCGGGGCGACCACGAGCGAGCCGGGCCCGCGCTGCGCCGCGCCGTGGTGCTGGGCGACCGGCTGACCGGTTGGGCGTTGACCCCCACCGCGCTCAGCTGCGCCGCGGCGGCCGGACTGCTGGTGGCAGTGGACGGCGCGGCCCACCGGCTCGCCGAACGCGCCGTCGAGCTGGCCCGGGAACGGGGTGAGTTGTCCATGCTGCCGCGGGCGTTGGAGCTGCGGGCGGTCGCCGAGTACTGGCTGGGTCGGCACGAGGCGGCGGCGGAGACCTCCCGCGACGGGCTGCGCGTGGCTCGGGCCACCGGGCAGGTCAACTGCGCCAACGTCCATCTGGGCATGCTCGCCGTCCTCGCCGCGATCCGGGCCGATCGGGAGACCAGCCTGCGGCGGATCCGCGAGATCGGCGAGTCGCCGACGCCGGGCAGCCGCCCGCATGCGCTCGCCGCGTGGGCCCTGGCGGTGCTCGACCTGGTTGACGGCCGGCACGCCGAGGCGGCGGAGCGGCTGGCGTCGCTGGCTCGGCTCGGCACGCGCCGAGGTCAGGTCCTCGTGCAGGTGATGGCCACCCCGTACCTGGTGGAGGCGGCGGCGCACCTGGCGCACCGGCCGGCGGCGACGGCCGCGCTCGCCGCGTTCGACAGGTGGGCCAGCAGCACCGCGAGCCCGTTGCGCCGGGCCCTGTCCGCGCGGTGTCACGCACTGCTCGCTCCTCGGGGCGGCCCTGAGGCGGAACGGGACTTCCAGGCGGCGCTGCGTCTGCACCCGACCGAGGCCGGCACGTTCGAGCGGGCCCGCACCGAACTGCTCTTCGGTCAGGAGCTGCGCCGCAGTCGACGCCCTCGCGACGCGCGGACGCACCTGCACCAGGCCCGCGAGATGTTCAGCCTGCTCGGGGTGGAGTGCTGGGCCGAGCAGGCCACCACGGAGCTGCGGGCGGCCGGGGAGTCGATCGGTCCGCCGGACCTGCCCGCGGCGCGGTTGTTGACCGGCCAGCAACTGCGGATCGCCGAGTTGGTCGCCGAGGGCGCCACCAACCGGGAGATCGCCGCCCGGATGTTCCTCTCCACCCGCACCGTGGATCACCACCTGCGCAACGTGTTCCACCGGCTGGGCATCCGTTCGCGGACCGAACTGGCCCGCGCGTTCACCGCCGAACGGCACGTCGGTCTGGCCTCCGACCGGTGAACGTCCGGTCTGGACGCGTTTAACTATCACCGCTAGTTTGAGCGTCATGGACCTCACCCTCTCCGCCGAGCAGGCGGCGGTCCGCCAGCTGGCCGCCGAGTTCGCCGACCGCGAGCTGCTGCCGCACGCGGCCGTCTGGGACCGCCGCGAATCGGTCGACCCCGCCATCGTCGGCATGCTCGGTGACCTGGGCTTCCTCGGGCTGACCATCGCCGAGACCGACGGCGGTTCCGGCGGCGACCACCTCGCGTACTGCCTGGTCCTGGAGGAACTGGGCCGGGGCGACTCGGCGGTGCGCGGCATCGTCTCGGTCTCCCTCGGCCTGGTCGCCAAGTCGATCGCCGCGCACGGGAGCGCGGAACAGCGGGCCGAGTGGTTGCCGAAGCTCTGCGCCGGCAGCGCACTCGGCTGCTTCGCGCTGACCGAGCCGGACAGCGGCTCGGACGCGGCCGCACTGCGCACCCGCGCGGTCCGCGACGGCACCGACTGGCTGCTCACCGGCACCAAGATGTTCATCACCAACGGCACCACCGCCGACGTCGCGCTGGTCTTCGCCCGCACCGGCGGCCCCGGGCACCGCGGAATCACCGCGTTCCTGGTGCCCACCGACAGCCCGGGGCTGACCCGGCGGGAGATCCACGGCAAGCTCGGCCTACGCGGTCAGGCCACCGGCGAGCTGGGCTTCGACGAGGTACGCGTGCCGGACACGGCCCGCCTCGGTGCCGAGGGCGCCGGGTTCCGGCTGGCCCTGGCCACCCTCGCCAAGGGGCGGATGTCGGTGGCCGCCGGCTGTGTCGGCATCGCCCAGGGTTGCCTCGACGCGGCGGTTGGTTACGCCGGGCAGCGCACCCAGTTCGGCAAGCCGATCGCCGCACACCAGCTCGTCCAACAACTGCTCGCCGCCATCGCTGTCGACACGGCCGCCGCCCGGCTGCTGGTGTGGCAGGTGGCCGACCTGATCGACCGCGACCAGCCGTTCGCCACCGAGGCGTCGACGGCCAAGCTCTTCGCCAGTGAGGCCGCCGTCCGCGCGGCCAACAACGCGGTCCAGGTCTTCGGCGGGTACGGCTACATCGACGAGTATCCGGTCGGCAAGTATCTGCGCGACGCCAGGGTGGCAACGCTCTACGAGGGCACCAGTCAAATTCAGCAACTCCTCATCGGACGCGCGCTCACCGGCGTCAACGCCTTCTAACAGCTGTAGGGAGATCCGGCATGAGAGTCTTCACCTCCGTCGAGGAGTTGGCCGCCGCGACCGGCGAGAGCCTCGGGCCCGGTCCGTGGCAGCGCATCGAGCAGAGCCGCGTCGACCTCTTCGCCGACGCCACGGACGACCACCAGTGGATCCACCTCGACCCGGTCCGAGCCGCGGCGGGGCCGTTCGGCGGGACGATCGCCCACGGGTACCTCACCCTGTCGCTGTTGCCAGCCCTGGCGGGCGGGCTCTACCGGGTCGAGGGGGTGGCGATGGGCGTCAACTACGGGCTGAACCGGGTGCGCTTCCCCGCGCCGCTGCGGGTCGGCGCCGCCGTACGCGCCACCGCCACCATCGTCGACGTGTCGCCGGTGAGCGGCGGTGTGCAGCTGGTCGTGACGGTCACAGTGGAGAGCGACAGCGGCGGCAAGCCCGTCTGCGTGGCCGAAACCGTGAGCCGGCTCTACCGCGCCGTGGAGCGGTGACCGCCCAGAGCTGGCCGAGGCGCCGGAGTCGCCCGATGGCGCGTTCCCGCACTGCCTCCTGAGCACCTCCGCAGGTTGATGGGGCGGCGACGGACTCCGTCGCCGCCCCATCGCCTACGCCGCGCTCTGGTTCCTTACTGACTCGTGTTGTTGTTGAGGCCGGAAGGCAGATTCCGGAAGCCGCAGTGGCGGGGACGTTCTCGTCCACCCTCCGGGAATGCTGACGCTTCAGCAATGGACTTTCCTCGGTAGCGAACTCGAAAACGAATACCCCCTCTTCAATTCGGGGATTGCGTGACGCCCCCCGTATCCAGAACGGCCATCGGTGCTACGGGTAACAGCGCTGATGCCGTTTCTGGCGCGCATCACACACCCCTTCCAGTCCTCCTCGGTGTCGCCGATCGTGTTGGGTCGTCAATCGGGGCCGTGCGCCCTGGTCGGGCTGTGGCTGCTATCCGACACTCGCCGATCGGCGTTCACGGAACTAGATATAGTCGCCAATGGATTGTTTGCCAATCATGTCGCCAGGCTGACAAACAACTCTGTGACGGGGGACAACGTGGGAAGACCCGAGCGGCCGCTCGACCCGGAGGCAGGCGAGCTGGAACGGTTCGCACTCGACCTGCGTCAGCTGCGGACAAAGGCCGGGTCGCCGACGTACCGCCAACTGGCCAGACGTGCGCACTTCTCGGTGACCACGCTGGCGAAGGCGGCCAGCGGCGAGACCGTGCCAAGCCTTCAGGTGACACTGGCGTACGTGGCCGCGTGTGGCGGCGATCCGACCGAATGGACCGAACGGTGGCACAGCCTGATCGCAGGCGTGACGTCCGCCGAGACGGCGGCGCTCAACCGCGGACCGTACTGGGGAATGGCAGCGTTCCAGCCGGAAGACTCAGAATGGTTCTTCGGACGCGAGCGTCTGGTGACCCAGCTCTGTGCAATGCTCACCCGTCTCCGGTTCGTCGCGGTTTTCGCCCCGTCCGGTGCGGGCAAGTCATCCCTGCTACGAGCGGGTCTGATAGCGGCTGTGGTCGATAATCCGGTGAAGGGTCTGCCGACCTGGGCGTCACTGCTGATGACGCCCGGCGACCATCCCATCGAGGAGTTCGCGTTCCAGCTCGCCAATGAACACGACCTGGCCCGTGACACGGTCCAGCGCCACCTGGCCGATGACCCGGCCAGCATTCGTGGAACGATCGAACAGATTCTTGGCGCCCGTCCATCGGTCGCGAACATGCTCATCGTGGTGGACCAGTTCGAGGAGCTCTTCACGCTCTGCCGCGACGAGCAGGAGCGTTCGGCGTTCATTGCCGCGCTGCTCGCCGCGACGGAGGTCCCCAGGGTCCGCGTGGTGCTGGGAGTGCGAGCCGACTTCTATGGTCGGTGTGCCGCCTATCCGGCCCTGGTGGCCGCTCTCCACGAGCACCAGCTGTTGATCGGCCCGATGGACGATGAGGATCTGCGTCGGACGATCACCGGCCCCGCCGAGCGCGCCGGGTTGCTCGTCGATCCGGCATTGGTGGAGATGGCAGTGGCAGACGTCGGCGGTCAGACGAGCGCGCTGCCGCTGCTGTCCCACGCGCTGTTGGAGACGTCGCGCCTGCGGCAGGGTAAACGGATCACACTGGCCCACTACCGCGAATCAGGCGGCGTGAACGGCGCCATCACGCGTACCGCCGAGGGGGTGTACGCGCAGTTCGACGAAAGGCAGCGAGGGCTGGCACGGGACATCTTCCTGCGCCTGACCGCCCTCGGTGACGGCACCGAGGACACCCGACGTCGAGCGCCCCTCGCCGAGTTGGTGGGTGGGTCGGACCCGTTGGCCGCGGCTGAGGTGCTGGGCAGGTTGACGGCCGCGCGGTTGGTCACGGCCGATGAGAAGGGCGTCATGGTGGCCCACGAGGCCCTGATCCAGGAGTGGCCCCGGCTGCGTCGCTGGCTGACCGAAGATCGGGAGCTGCTGCGCTCCCATCGCAGGCTGACGGGGGCTGCCGCCGAGTGGGATCGGCATGACCGCGTGGACGGATTCCTGTATCGGGGGGTCCAGTTGGCGCTCTGGGGAACGCACCAGGTGATGGACCTCAGTGACCTGGAACGGGACTTTCTGGAGACCAGCCGTGCCCGAGAGAGCCGGCGCCGGGCAGCCCGACGGCGGCGGACCAGCGTGGCGTTGACCGCGCTCGCGGCGACCGTTGTCGTGGTGAGCGTCCTCGCCGCAGTGGCACTGGTGCAGGCGAACAGGGCGGCCGCCGAACGAGACCTCGCTGTTTCGCGGCAGCTGACGGTCGAGGCCAACAACCAACTGCAGATCGATCCACAGCAGGCGCAGCGCCTCGCCCAACGTGCTCTGACCACACGCCCGACCGTCGGTGCGGAGATGGTGCTGCGCCAGGCCGCCGCCGATGACCGACTGCAGGCGATTGTGCCGATGAACGGCAAGAAGGCATTGGGGGTGGCGTTCAGTCCGGACGGAGGGCGGGTGGCGGCCACCGGGACCGACGGCGAGGTGCGGGTGTGGACCTGGGCCGGGCACGGCATCTCCGGACCGGGCCTGGCTCTCACCGGCGGACCCGAGGGACAGGTCTGGAGCCCGATGTTCAGCCCGGACGGGAAGCGACTGGTCACCGCCGGGTCGGACGGCACCGTCCGGATCTGGCAGGTCGATGGAACCGCCGGTCCCATCGTTTTACGCGGGCACGAGGGCCCGGTCTGGGGAGCGGCCTTCAGCCCCGACGGACGGTTGGTCGCCAGTGCTGGCGAGGACACCACCGTTCGGGTCTGGGATGCCCGCGGCGGCTACCCACCGGTGGTGCTGCGTGGGCACAGGAAGGTAGCGGTCGGTGTGGCCTTCAGCCCTGACGGGCGCCAGTTGGCCAGCAGCGGCCACGACGCGACGGTTCGACTCTGGGACCTGGCCACGCGATCCACCAGAACGATTCTCACCGGGCCACGCGAGGCCACCAGGACACTGGTGTTCAGCCAGGACAGCACCCGCCTGGCCTGCTCCAGCGCCGACGGTACGGCCTGGGTGTGGCCGCTGACCGGGCCGGAGGCCCCGGTGGTGTTGCGCGGGCATGAGGGCACCGTGGAAGGGCTCGCGCTGAGCCCGGACGAGCAGTGGGTCGCGACCACCAGTGACGATCTGACCGTACGGATCTGGAACGTCAACGGCGCCGGTGACCCGTTGGTGCTGCGCGGCCACACCAACCGGGTCTGGGCGTTGGCGTTCAGCAGGGATGGATCCCGGTTGGTGAGCGCCGCCGATGATGGCACGTTACGGATCTGGGACCCGGGCAGCGATCGTCTGATCCTGCGGGGCCACAAGAAGGCCACCTGGTCCGCCGCGTTCACCCCGGACGGGCAGCGGGTGGTCAGCGGCGGCGAGGACGGCACGGTGCGGGTCTGGGAACTGGCCGCACCCGCCGAGCCTCGGGTGCTCGGCAGCCACGACGGCGACGTCTACGGTCTCACTGTGAGTTCGGACGGGACGAGTGTGGCCACCGGCGGCCGCGACGGCAGCGTACGGGTCTGGGACCTCGCCGGCAGACACGATCCGGTGGTGCTTCGGGGGCACGAGAAGCAGGCGTGGACCGCTGACTTCAGCCCTGATGGCCGCCGCCTGGCCAGCGTCAGCAACGACCGGAGCCTGCGAATCTGGGACCTCAGCGGTCAGAGTGCCCCGGTAGTCCATCGGGTCGCCGAGGAGATCCGGTACGCCGCCTTCAGTCCGGACGGCACGAAGGTCGCCACAGCCGGCGCGGAGGGCACCCTACGGATCTGGGACGCTCTCGGCACTGCCGAACCACTACTACTTCCCGGTCACGAGGGACTGGTGTGGGCCGTGGCGTTCAGCCCGGACGGACAGCGGGTCGCCAGTGCCGGCTTCGACGGCACCGTGCAGATCCACTCCGTCGCGGGCGGCAGCGCGCCGATCGTGTTGCGAGGGCACGAGGGTCCCGTCTGGCACGTGTCGTTCAGCCCGGATGGGCAGTGGGTGCTCAGCTCTGGAAAGGACGGCACCGCTCGGCTGTGGCGCGCTTCGGAGGCCGCGCAGTCAGTGACCTTCGGGGGATTCGGCGCCTCCGTGGAGACCGTCGACTTCAGCCCGGACGGCGAGCGGCTCGTCTCGACGCATGACGACGGCACCGTACGCGTCTGGCCCTGCCGTGCGTGTGTTCCGGTCCAGAACCTGATGGAGCCGTGAGGGCCACCGTTCACGGCGTTGACGCCCGACGCGGGGTCTCGTCGACGAGCGGATGCCGGGGGCGGGGGCGGGGCCCCCCGCCCCGCCCCCCCCCGCGCGGGGGGGAAGGGCCCCCCACGCGCGGGGCCGGGGGGGGGAAACCCGGCGG
>NZ_JBEZFO010000001.1:0-204010 GCF_040649495.1 Micromonospora sp. NPDC048947 | reverse complement strand
GTGAGGGGACGGGTGGGGCCGGCCGGGCGACGGCCGACGGTCGGCCGCTTGGGCGTCTCCCGACCCTTGCCGCGAGGGCTGGTGTCAGGCGACCGCGCAGGCGGTGCCGTTGAGGGTGAACGCGGCCGGCCGGCCGGTGCCACCCGTGTGGGTCGCCTGGAAGCCGATGTCGACCGAGGTGTTGGGCGCGATCGTCGCGTTGTAGGAGACGTTGCGGGCGGTCACCGCTCCGCTGGACGGGGAGTAGGTGGCGTTCCATCCGCTGGTGATGGCCTGCCCACCGGGCAGGGTGAACGCCAGGGTCCAACCGTTGACCGGCGTGCTGCTCGTGTTGGTCACCGAGACCGACGCGGTGAGACCGCTGTTCCAGGCGTTGACCGTGTACGTCACGCGGCAGTCGCCGGACGGCGGGGGCGTGGTCGGCGGGGGCGTGGTGGGCGGGGGCGTGGTCGGAGGCGTGTCGCCACCGATGCTGCCGGGCACGGTACGGAGAGCGTCGTACCAGGCGGCGGCCATCTTGCGGTAGCCAGTGGCGTTCGGGTGCACCCCGTCGGCCAGATCGCTGAGCGTCAGGGCGCGGTACATGTCGACCAGGTGTACGCGTTTTCCGGCGGCGGCCCGGCTCTGCACGATCCCGGGGATCGCGGCGTTGTAGCCCCGGACCTGGTTGTCAGCGCCGGACTTCGGGATGATCGTCGCGACGAACACGTCAGCGTTCGGGGCGGTGTTGGTGATCCGGTCGACGAGCGTGGCCAGCCGCGACGGAGCCCCGGACGTGTCGCCGTACATGTCGTTGGTGCCGATGTGCAGCAGCACGGTCCGCGGGTTCGTGGCCCGCAGCCAGTTCGCCACGTTGGCGTCGATCTGGGCGATCGTCCAGCCGGAGTGGCCCTGGTGGTCGTGGTCGCCGAGGCTGGCTGGCCCGTTGAACTGGGAGCCGACGAAGTCGATCCGGTAACCACCGGACGTGAACCGCTGCCACAACTCGATCCGGTAACCGCCGGGGACGTTGAATCCGTCGGTGATCGAGTCGCCCAGTGGCATCACGCGTACGCCGCCGTTGGACTCCGCGCTGGCGGGAGTCGTCGCGACCGGCACGGCGGCGATCATGGCGGCGACGGCGGCCAGGGCCGTCCACCACCGGCGGGCCCGCCGGGGTCTCGACGTCCGTGCGCTGGCGGTCGGTGCGAGGGGGACGGGTTGAACGAGGGCTGGACTGCGCATGGGACTTCCTCTGGTGGGGGTGCGCGACGTCAGCGGCTATCGGGAGACGGTTGCCGCCACGAACGCGGTACGCGGAGGTGGGGTGCTCGGCACGACCAGGAGCCCGGACGTCTGCACTGGTGGTCGTGGCGGTTCGGGGTGGGCACCGGTCGTCGAGGGTCTGGCGCGACGGACCGATGAGCCGTGGCGGAAGTGTGCCCTGCACCTCGCCTGACGCACCATAGCGTGTTATCGCTAACACCGGCAATGCATCGGCATTCGACGATGTCCGAGCCGCTACTCCCGGCCTGGATGGAGCACGGAACGCAGCCAGCGCAGCTGACGCCGGACGTGCACGGCCTCGCCGCCCTCATGGCCGTTGAACGGGTAGACGTGCATCTCCCGCTCGGGCGGGACCGGCCTCCCGTTCGCGGCACCGTAGTGGTTGTAGGCGGCGAAGGCGGTTCGCGGCGGGCAGACCGTGTCGCGTTGGCCCACCCCGAAGTGCGCCGGAGCCGTCGCCCGACGCGCGAAGCTCACCCCGTCGACATAGGACAACGTGCGCCACACCGCCTGCTCGGCCTCCCGGTGCACAGCGAGGTACCGGGCGATCTCTCCGTACGGCGCGAGGTCGGTGAGCGCGACGGCCCGGCGCATGTCGCACAGGAACGGGGCGGTCGTCAGCACCGCGCTGAGATCCTCGACGAGACCCGCCACCGCCAGGGCGATGCCGCCGCCCTGGCTGTTGCCGACCACAGTGACCCGGTCACCGTCGACCCCCGGCAGCGCGCGGACCGCCTCGACAGCCCGCACCGCGTCGGTGATCAGACGGCGGTAGTGGTAGTCGCGCGGATCGAGGATCCCCCAGGTGGCCGGCCAGGGCCCGCCGGGCGCGCCGTGCGGGTCGGGGGTGTCCCCGGCACCGTGCTGCCCCGCCTGGCCCCGGTTGTCCATCAGCAGGTGCGCGTACCCGGCCGCCGGCCAGGTCGGCCGCTCGTGGGGCAGGCCGCGCCCGCGACCGTAGCCGGCGTACTCGACCACGGCCGGCAGCGGCTCTCGAACCCCGGCCGGGCGTGTGTACCAGGCGCGGACCGGGTCACCGCCGAAGCCGGCGAACGAGACGTCCCAGGAGTCGAGCAGCCGCAGGTCGGTGGGTTCGGAGCGGACGTCGACGAGCACCGGTACGGCGGCCGCCTCGGCGAGCGTGTCCCGCCAGAACTCGTCGAAGTCGTCGGGTTCGGCGACCTCGGGTGCGTACCGCTGGAGCTCGTCGAAGGTGGAGGCGGAGTGGGGCACGGGTCCTCGCAGGGGCCGGGGTCAGTGCGGGTGGACGGGGGGCGCGGTGCTCTCCCGGACGACCAGCTCGGTCACCAGGTCGATCCGGCTGGTCGCCGGCTCGTTTCCCCTGGTCAGGTCCAGCAACATCTGGGTGGCGATGCCGGCCATGTCGCGCAACGGCTGGTTGATCGTGGTGAGCGCCGGGTCGGTCCAGGCCGAGACCGGCAGGTTGTCGTACCCGATCACCGAGAGGTCCTCGGGCACTCGCAGGCCGCACTGACGGGCGGCCCGGAGCACTCCCATGGCCTGGATGTCAGACCCGGCGAAGATCGCCGTGGGTCGGTCCGGCCGCTGGAGCAGTTGCAGCCCGTGGGCGTGCCCGGCTCCGGCGGAGAAACTGCCGTAGCGGATCAGCTCGCGGTCGACCACTATCCCGGCTTCGTCGTGGGCCGACTGGAAGCCGGCGGCGCGGGCTCGGCTGCACAGCACGTCGGGTGGCCCGGAGATGATGGCGATCCGTCGGTGCCCCAGCTCCAGCAGGTGCCGGGCGGCGAGCAGACCACCGTTCCAGTTGTTCGACCCGACGGTCGGCACGGAGGCCGAGGTGGCACTGTCGGTGTCGACGACGACGAACGGAATGCCCTGCCGGCGCAGGTGCTGTTGTTGGGCCTCGGCCAGGTGGGAGAGGACGAACACCACGCCCAGGGGGCGGTCGGCGAGTAACGCCTCCAACCATCGTGTCGGCGGGCGGTGCGCGCCGTCGAGCTGGGCGATCGACAGCCCGATGCCGGCCGCGGAGGTCACCGCCTCGACGCCCCGCAGGATTTCCATCGCCCAACCCGTGTCGAACTCGTGGAACACGAGGTCCACCCGGCCGCCGCTGGTCGCGTGTCGCCGGGCGCGGCGCTGGTACTGGTGGCGGTCGAGGCTCGCCTCCACCCGGGCTCTGGTGCCGGGGGCGACGTCGCCGCGTCCGTTGAGGACCTTGGACACGGTCGCGACCGAGACGCCGACATCGTTGGCGATGGTCGCGATGGTGGTGGAGGCGGGTGGGTCGAGCGGGCGGTGCTCTGTCATCGCGGCCTCATACAACATCCGAAAGTTTCGGGCGACCTTAACATGATGAGACATTCACGCCAGTGCGTACGGCAGCCGGACTGCGCATTCACGGACATTGCGCGGCTTGTCGACGACGGAGCGCCGATGATGGGGTCACCGTGTGCAGGAAACACCCCCTGGTAGTCCGATTGAGACTCTTGACAGGCATCGATGGGCCACTTAGGTTGCCGAAAAGGTTACGCAGGTTTCCGGAAAGTTTCGGATCGTGAGAAAGGTCCGCCACCGAGCCGGTTCCACCAGGGCACGGGGATGTGGCCGGAGCTAAGGGGTCAGGGCATGAGCAGTCAGTCGCTCGAGGACGGCGGCACCGCGCCGTGGCGAGATCAGCGGCTGTCGCCGACCGAGCGAGCCGAGGCGCTCCTGCCGATGATGTCAGTCGAAGAGAAGATCGCCCAGCTCGTCGGGGTCTGGGTCGGCGCGGACGCCAGCGGCGAGGGCGTCGCACCGCACCAGTCGGACATGATCAGCGAGTTGCCGCAGTGGAGCACTGTCATCCAGTACGGGTTGGGCCAGTTGACCCGCCCGTTCGGCACCGCCCCGGTCGACCCGGTGTCCGGCGCCCGGTCGCTGGCGGCCTCGCAGGCGCAGATCGTTGCCGCCAGCCGGTTCGGCATCCCGGCGCAGGTGCACGAGGAGTGCCTCACCGGGTTCGCGGCGTGGCGGGCCACCGTCTACCCGACTCCGCTCAGCTGGGGCGCGTCCTTCGACCCCGACCTGGTCGAGGCGATGGCCGACCGGATCGGGCGGTCGATGCGCGCCGCCGGTGTGCATCAGGGCCTCGCCCCGGTGCTGGACGTCACCCGCGACTACCGCTGGGGCCGCACCGAGGAGACGATCGGCGAGGATCCCTACCTGGTCGGGACGACAGGTGCCGCCTACGTGCGGGGCCTGGAGCGGGCCGGCGTGGTGGCCACGCTGAAACACTTCGCCGGCTACTCCGCCTCCCGAGGCGGACGCAACCTCGCGCCGGTGCCGATGGGTCGGCGCGAGCTGGCCGACGTCATTCTGCCGCCGTTCGAGATGGCGCTGCGCCTCGGCGGCGCCCGCTCGGTGATGAACTCCTACGCCGAGATCGACGGCCTGCCCGTCGCGGCCGACCGTGGGCTGCTGACCGGGTTGTTGCGTGACGAGTGGGGCTTCACCGGCACCGTGGTGGCCGACTACTTCGCCGTACGGTTCCTCCAGACCCTGCACGGAGTCGCCGAGGACGCCGCCGACGCGGCCCGGCTCGCCCTGCGGGCCGGAATCGACGTCGAGTTGCCCACGGTGGATGCCTTCGGCGACCCGCTGGTGCAGGCGGCTCGCCGCGGCGAGGTCGACGAGGCGCTGATCGACTGCGCGCTGCGTCGGGTGCTGATTCAGAAGATCGAGCTCGGCCTGCTCGACGAGGGCTGGCGGGAACTGCCCGACGACGTGGCGTCCCTGCGCTTCGACGACGAGGCCAGCCAGGACGTCGCCCTTCGCCTCGCCCGGGAGTCAGTCGTCCTACTGCGCAACGTCGGCGTCCTCCCGCTGTCAGTGGGTAGCCGGGTCGCCCTGGTCGGTCCGCTCGCCGACGATCCGATGGCCATGCTCGGCTGCTATTCGTTCCCCAACCACGTGGGCGTCCACCACAGCGACTACGGGCTCGGCCTGCGCATCCCCACCCTGCGCGACGAGTTGGCCCGACGCGTTCCGCTGCTCACCCACGAGCCGGGCTGCGCCATCACCGGCGAGGACACCTCGGGCATCCCGGCCGCGGTCGCCGCGGCCGCGGCCGCCGACGTGTGTGTGCTGGCCGTCGGCGACCGGGCGGGAATGTTCGGCCGGGGCACCTCGGGTGAGGGCTGCGACGCCGTCGACCTGCGACTACCCGGCGTGCAGAGCGACCTCGTCCGCGCCGTCCTCGCCACCGGCACCCCGGTCGTCCTGGTCTCTCTGGCCGGCCGCCCGTACGCGCTCGGTCCGGAGTTCGACGGCGCGGCGGCCGTGGTGCAGGCGTTCTTCCTCGGTCAGCTCGGTGGGCAGGCGCTCGCCGAGGTGCTCACCGGCGCGGTCGATCCCTCCGGGCGGTTGCCGGTCAGCGTTCCCCGCGACGCCGGCGGGTTGCCGAGCACCTACCTGGCGCCGCCGCTCGGCCGGCGCAACAAGGTCTCCTCGATCGACCCGACCCCGGCGTACCCGTTCGGCCACGGGCTGAGCTACACCACCTTCGAGTGGTCCGACGCGACGGTGGTCGAACCGCGCGAAGATCCGACTGCCTGGCCGGTCGACGGCGAGGTGCGGGTGCGGATCACCGTGGCCAACACCGGTGAGCGGGCCGGCACCGAGGTCGTGCAGCTCTACCTGCACGACCCGGTCGCGCAGACCACCCGTCCGGTGGTCCGGCTGATCGGCTACACCCGGCTGCCGTTGGCGCCCGGCGAGGCGGCGCACGTGACGTTCGGCGTACCGGCCGACGTGGCGTCGTTCACCGGGCTGGCCGGCCAACGGATCGTCGAGCCCGGCGACGTCGAGCTGCGGTTCGGCCGATCGAGCGGCGACGTGGCGGCGGCCCTGCCGCTGCGACTGGTCGGCGCCGAGCGCCAGGTCGGCTACGAGCGGGAACTGCTCACCTCGGTGCGGGTCGAGCCCCTCGTGGCCGTTCCACAGTCGGCATAGGAGGGTCGAGGATGACATCCACCCTGCGGCCACCGCCGCCGGCGCCGCCGAGCTCTCCCCAGCAGGCGCAGAGCCCTGCCCCGCGCTCGCCACGACGCGGTCGCAGTTGGCGACAGGCACTGCGCCGGGACTGGCAGCTCTACTCCCTCGCCATTCTGCCGCTGCTGTTCTTCCTGGTCTTCCGGTATCTGCCGATGCTCGGCAACATCATCGCCTTCCGTCGGTTCAAACCGGGCGGCAACATCTTCGGTGAGTACTGGGTCGGGTTGCGCTACTTCCGGATGTTCCTCACCGACCCGACGTTCTGGGAGGTGTTCACCAACACCCTGGTGCTCGGGACGCTGACCCTGCTGTTCTGCTTCCCGCTGCCCATCGTGTTGGCGCTGCTGCTCAACGAGGTCCGGGCCCGCCGCTTCAAGCGGTTCGTCCAGTCCGTCTCCTACCTGCCGCACTTCCTGTCGATCGTGATCGTGGCGGCGATGGTCATGCAGCTGACCTCGATCGAGGGCACGGCCAACCAGCTCGTCAACCTGTTCGGCGGCGACCCGGTGGCGTTCCTGCAGAGACCGGAGTGGTTCCGCACCATCTACGTCTCGTCCGAGGTCTGGCAGACCGTCGGCTGGGGCACGATCCTCTACCTCGCCGCGCTCACCACCATCGACGAGGACCTGTACGAGGCCGCCCGCATCGACGGCGCCGGCCGGCTGCGCCAGACCTGGCACGTCACGTTGCCCGGCATCCGTCCGACGATGGTGACGTTGCTGATCCTCAACATCGGCAGCTTCCTGGCGGTCGGGTTCGAGAAGATCCTGCTGCTCTACAACCCGTTGACGTACCCGACCGCCGACGTGGTCTCCACCTATCTGTTCCGGATGGGCTTCCAGTCGAGCAACTTCAGCTACGCGGCCGCCATCGGCCTCTTCGAGGCGGTGATCGGGCTGGTCCTCGTCCTGTCGGCGAACGTCATCTCCCGGCGCACGGTGGGGACGAGCCTGTGGTGATCCTCGGTACGAAGACCGACGCCCCGAAGACCCGCGGGCCGGATGACAGCCGGGGTTACCGGGTCTTCCGAGTCGTCAACACGGTCGTCCTGATCGGCGTCGTGGTGGTGACGCTGTACCCGTTCCTTAACATCGTCGCCCGCTCGCTCAGCGAAGAGGCGTACATCATCGCCGGCAAGGTGACCATCTTCCCGCGCGGGTTCGACCTGACCGCTTACAAGCTGCTGATGTCGGACGCGTTGTTCTGGACGAACTACCGCAACACTGTGGTGTACACCGTGGTCGCCACGCTCATCTCGATCGTGCTGACCACGTGTTACGCGTACGTGCTGTCGAAACCGCAGCTCAAGGGGCGCACCTTCCTCATCGGTGTCGCGCTGTTCACCATGTTCTTCTCGGGCGGCCTGATTCCCAACTACGTGCTGGTCACCAGCCTGGGCATGAAGAACACCATCTGGGCGGTGGTGATCCCCAATGCCATCAGCGTGTTCAACCTGCTGGTCATGAAGGCGTTCTTCGAGAGCCTGCCGAGCGAGTTGGAGGAGGCCGCGGCGGTCGACGGGCTGAACACGTACGGCATCCTGCTGCGGATCGTGCTGCCGCTGTCGAAGGCGATCATCGCGACGATGGTGCTCTTCTACGCGGTCTCCTTCTGGAACTCGTGGTTCACCGCGTTCCTCTACATCGACCAGCAGGATCTGCTGCCGGTCACCGTGTACCTCCGCAATCTCATCGCGGGCGCCACGAGCGCCGAGTCGGCCGCGGCCGACGCCGACAAGGTTCAGGCCGCGGCCACCCTCCAGGCCGTGACGATCGTGCTCACCACACTGCCGATCCTGGCGATCTACCCCTTCGTTCAGCGGTACTTCGTCCGCGGCGTGATGCTCGGCGCGGTCAAGGGATGACGCTGGGCGCCACACCGCTTCCCCTCGAATCCCCACCACCGAAAGGACGAGCCATGCTCCACAAGACGTGGCGCCGCGTGGCATTGGCCACCGCGGGTCTGCTTGCGCTCTCCCTTGCCACCGCCTGTTCCGAGGACCCCGGTGAGTCGACAGACCTCTCCGAGAACCGGGTCGGCGCGATGGCCAACTACGGCATCGGTGACCAGTTCAAGGCCACCGAGGCGCTCTCGTTTTCCACCCTCTACAACAACCACACGTTCTACCCGCTCAAGGAAGACTGGCTGTTCTGGTCGGAGCTCACCAAGCGGACCAACGTCAAGATCGATCCGGTGGCCGTGCCGCTGAGCGACTACGAGCAGAAGCGCAGCCTGCTGATCGGCGCCGGCGACGCTCCGCTGATCATCCCGAAGACGTACCACCCGCAGGAGGACGCGTTCGTGGCCTCCGGGGCGATCCTCCCGGTGAGCGACTACCTGGATCTGATGCCCAACCTCAAAGACAAGATCAGCAAGTGGAACCTCCAGCCGGAGATCGACAACCTGCGGCAGGCCGACGGTAAGTTCTACCTGCTGCCCGGCCTCCACGAGAAGCCCACGCAGGACTACACGGTGCTGGTGCGCACCGACATCATGCAGGAGCTCAACCTGGCGGTCCCGAAGACCTGGGACGAGCTGTACACGGTGCTCAAGGCGATGAAGGCGAAGTACCCGAACGTCTACCCGTACTCCGACCTGTTCAGCAAGCCCAACCCGACCGGCGCGTTGCTGAACCTCCTCGGCTCGGCCCACGGCACCTACGCGGGTTGGGACTACCAGCACGCCACCTGGGACCCGGCGGCGAAGAAGTTCACCTACACCGGCGCGTCCGAGCAGTACAAGCAGATGGTCACCTACCTGCACAAGCTCGTCGCCGAGGGTCTGCTCGACCCGGAGAGCTTCACCCAGACCGACGACCAGGCGCGCCAGAAGCTCGCCAACGGCAAGTCCTTCGTGGTCACCGGCAACGCGCAGACGCTTGTCAACAACCACAGGCCCGACCTGGCCAAGACCCTGCCGAACGCCAAGATGGCCAAGATCCCGCTGCCGATCGGCCCGGCCGGTGAGGTCAACCCGTTCCCCCGCCTGGAGAACGGCATCATGATCTCCACGAAGGCCCGGGAGAGCAAGAACTTCGTGGCCATGATGCAGTTCATCGACTGGTTGTGGTATTCGGACGCGGGCCTGGAGTTCGCCCGCTGGGGCATCGAGGGCACCACCTTCACCAAGGACGCGTCCGGCAAGCGCACGCTCAACCCCGGGGTCGACTTCCTCGGCCTCAACCCGAAGGCGCCCAAGCACCTGCAGAAGGACTTCGGCTTCCAGAACGGCGTCTTCGCCTACGGCGGCAGCCCCGACCTGGTCCGTGGTTTCTTCTCGCCGGAGGAGCTGGAGTTCCAGAAGGTGATGGACGCCCGTAAGCCGAGGGAGGTCCCCCCGCCGCGCCCGTTCACCGACGAGGAACGCGAGCAGGTGTCGCTCTGGGAGACCCCACTGAAGGACTTCGTCACCCAGAACACGCTGAAGTTCGCCCTGGGCCAGCGCCCCCTCAGCGAGTGGGACGCGTACGTGGCCGAGCTGAAGGCCAAGAACTCCGACCAGTACATCGAGCTGGTGAACAAGGCGTACGAGCGGTTCCAGAAGAAGAACGGCTGACCAGCGGGGGTCCGGTCGGGCGGCCTGTCGCGGCCCGACCGGACCCCGGCGACCACGGATCAGCTGAGTCGACCGGAGGGAGCGACAGTGAGTGGCGCGACTCAGACCCGGCGACAGTTCGGCGACGGACCACTGTCGCGGATCACCTCGCGCGTTTACATCCTGCTCGTGGTCGAGCTGCTCCTGCTGCTCACCACACTGCCCGCCCTGCTCCCGCTGCTTCTGCTGGGCCGTGACCCCAGCAACCTGCCGCTGGCCGCGCTCCTCCTGGTACCGGTCGGCCCGGCGGTCTCCGCCGCCCTGTACGCCCTGCGCCACCAGCGGACCGACCTGACCGACCTGCATCCGGCCAGAGTGTTCTGGCGTGGCTACCGGGCCAACGTGCTCGGTGTGCTGCGCATCTGGGTGCCGACGCTGCTGTGGCTGACAGTGCTCGCCGTGAACCTCGCCTACCGCGGCGCGGTCGGCCTGTCGAGCTGGTGGGCGGTGCCGCTGGTCCTGATCGGAGTGGGCGTGACGCTCTGCGCGGCCAACGCCCTGGTGATCACCTCGCTGTTCGACTTCCGCACCCGGGACGTACTCCGGTTGGCCGCGCACTTTCTGCTGCGTACCCCCGGTGTCGCCGTCGGCAACGCCCTGCTGCTGGCCGCGGCGGCCGGGATCACCGCGGTCTTCTCCGAAGCGGTGTTGATGCTGCTCGCGTCCATCGCGGCGCTGGCGTACCTGCGCGTCAGCGACCCGATGATCCACCTGATCCGGAAGGAGTTCACCGCATGAGCCTGCCCCTCAGCGCCAAGGTGCCCTTCGGGGGCGACTACAACCCGGAACAGTGGCCCGAGGACGTGTGGAAGCAGGACTACCGTCTCTTCGACACCGCGCGGATCGACCTGGTCACCCTCGGCGTGTTCGACTGGGCGCTCACCCAACCCGCCGAGGACACCTACGACTTCGCGCTGCTGGACAGGATCGTCGAACGGGCCAGTGCCGAGGGACGCGGAATCTGCCTGGCCACCGGCACCGGGGCCCACCCAGCGTGGTTGGCGAGGGCGTACCCCGAGGTGACCCGGACCGACTTCGAGGGCCGCAAGCACCGCTTCGGTCAGCGACACAACTCCTGCCCCAGCTCGCCGGTCTTCCGCCGGCTCTCGACGGAGCTGGCCCGCCGGGTCGCCCGCCGCTACGCCGACACACCGGCGGTGCTCGCCTGGCACGTCGGCAACGAGTACGGCGGCGCCTGCTACTGCGCGCTGTGCGCGGACGGCTTCCGGGGCTGGCTGCGCCACCGCTACGGCACCCTCGACGAGCTGAACGAGGCCTGGTACACCACCTTCTGGTCGCACACCTTCACCGACTGGGACGAGATCGAGCCGCCTTCGGCGCTGACCGAGCACTGGCGCGGCCCGGACCACACCGCGTTCCCGGGCATCACCCTCGACTACCTGCGGTTCACCTCCGACGCGATGCTGACCAACTTCCGCGACGAGAAGGCGGCCATCCGGGAGTCCAGCCCGACGCTGCCGGTGACCACGAACTTCATGGGCATGTACCGGCCGATCGACTACCACCGCTGGGCCCCTCATCTGGACTTCGTCTCCTGGGACAACTACCCGCCCGACGACGAGTCGGCGGCCCGGATGGCGCTGACCCACGACCTGATGCGCGGGCTCAAGGACGGCCAGCCGTTCTGGCTGATGGAACAGACCCCGAGCTTCACCGCGTGCCGCGACGTCAACCCGTTGAAACGCCCCGGCCTGATGCGGCTGTGGAGTTGGCAGGCCGTGGCGCACGGCGCCGACGCTGTGCTCTTCTTCCAGCTGCGTGCCTCCCGTGGGGCCAGCGAGAAGTACCACGGCGCTGTCATCGGGCACGCCGGTCGCTCCGACACCCGGGTGTTCCGGGAGGTCGCCGAGCTGGGCGCCGAACTGGAACGGCTCGGCCCGGCGTCGTTGGGCGCGCGGACCCCGGCCCGGGTGGCGCTGCTGTTCGACTGGGACAGCTGGTGGGCGTTGGAGCTGTCCGACGGCCCGTCCCGGCTGGTCCGCTACCAGCAGGTGGTGCTCGCCTACCACAGGGCACTCTGGGACGCCGGTGTGGACCTTGACGTCGTCGCGGTGACCGCCGACCTGTCCCGCTACGACGTGGTCGTGGCCCCGGCCCTGCACCTGCTCAAGGGTGACCTGCCGCAGCGGCTGGAGGCGGTGGCGACGCGCGGCGGGTCGGTGCTGACCACCTACCTGTCCGGCCGGGTGGACGAGAACGACCAGGCGTTCCTGATGGACGTGCCGGGCCCGCTCGGGCAGCTCATGGGTGTCCGGGTCGACGAGTGGGACGCCCGCGGCCCGGAGATGGTCAACCCGGTCCGCCTCGGCGACGGCGTGGATCAGGTGGACGTCGACGCACGACTGCTGTTCGAGCTGGTGATCCCGCAGGGCGCGCAGGTCGTCGGCACCTACCGGGCCGACTTCTACGCGGGTACCCCGGCGGTGACCCGCAACTCCTTCGGCGCCGGTGACGGCTGGTACGTGGCCGCCGGGCTGGACCAGGCCGGGGTGTCCTGGGTGGTGCGGCAGGTGCTCGCCCGGCACGACCTGCTCGGGCCCTACCCGGACGTGCCGGACCTGGAATCCGCCGTCCGGGTCGCGGTGGACGGGTCGCGGCTGCTGTTTCTGCTCAACCACCGCGCCGAGCCGGTCGAGGTGACCGCCCGGACCGGCGGCGTCGACAGGCTCACCGGCGACCGTGTGGCGGCCGGCGGTGCCCTGCGGCTGCCGGCGTACGGGGTTGTCGTGCTGGAGGAGGACCGGTGAACGCCGAAGAGTCGGTGGAGTTGGAGCAGCTGATGTTCGTCGAGGAGCCGATGGACGGTGACGAGCCGCGCGTCCATCCGGCCTGGCTGCCCCCGGAGGCGTTCCGGTCGCTCGGCGCGCGTCGCATCCTCCTGCACGGCGAGGGGTTGCTCGTCGACACCGTCCTCAACGAGGTCTCCCGCGCCTGCGCCCGTTACGGCGGACGGGTGTGGCACTCCCCGTCCTGGGACGTCGACGTCGACCTGGTGCTCGCCCTGCGCGACGCCGCTGAGCTGCCCAACCCGGCGGTGGAGGCGGCACGCGCCGCCGGCGAGGCGGCGCTGGTCGAGCTGGGCGACGGCGGGACGCTCGGCGACGAGGGTTTCGTGTTGGCGCGGGCCGGCGACGTGACAGCGGTGCTGGCCGACACGCCCGCAGGCCTGCTGTACGGGCTCTTCCACGTGGTCCGGCTCTGCGCGGCGGCCTTCGACCCGGCCCGACCCCCGGAGCGGCACCGGCCGGCGCTGCGCCGACGAATGCTGAACCACTGGGACAACGTGGCGGTGCACCCGGTGATGGGCCAGGTCGAACGGGGGTACGCGGGCGGCTCGATCTTCTGGCAGGACGGCCGTCCGCGCGGCGACCTGGCCCGGGTACGGGAGTACGGGCGGCTGTTGGCCTCCTGCGGGGTCAACGCGATCTCGGTGAACAACGTCAACGTGGCCCGCACCGAGGCGCTGCTGCTCACCGAGCGGCTCGGCGACGTGGCCGAGATCGCGGACGCGCTGCGCCCGTACGGCATCCGGGTGCACCTGTCGGTCAGTTTCGCCGCTCCGGTGGTCCTCTCCGGCCTGCCGACCGCCGACCCCCTGGACGAGACTGTGCGGGCCTGGTGGGCTGCTGCCACACGGCGGGTCTACGACCGCATCCCGGACTTCGGCGGCTATCTGGTGAAGGCCGACTCGGAGGGGCAACCAGGCCCGTTCACGTACGGCCGCGACCACTCCGACGGGGCGAACCTGCTGGCCGAGGCCCTCGCCCCGTACGGGGGAGTGGTGCACTGGCGGGCGTTCGTCTACAACCACCACCAGGACTGGCGGGACCGGTCCACCGACCGGGCGCGGGCCGCGTACGACCACTTCGCCCCGCTCGACGGGCGGTTCCGCACCAACGTGGTGGTCCAGGTGAAGTTCGGCCCGGTGGACTTCCAGACGCGGGAGCCGGTCTCGCCGGTGCTCGCCGCGATGCCGGCGACCCGGGTGGCGGTGGAGTTGCAGGTCACCCAGGAGTACACGGGCCAACAGCGGCACGTCTGCCACCTCGGCCCGTTGTGGAGTGAGGTGCTCGGCTTCTCCCCCTGGGGGCCGGGTGGGCGGACGATCGCCGACGTTGTCACGGGGGAGACTGCGGCCGGCGGCGGGATGGTCGCCGTCGCCAACGTCGGCGACGACCTCTTCTGGACCGGGCATCCGTTGGCACAGGCCAACCTGTACACGTTCGGCCGGCTGGCCTGGGACCCTCGGCGGGACCCGACGGCGATCCTCGACGAGTGGATCACGCTGACCTTCCCGCCGTCGGCGACCGCCGACGCGGAGCTGGTGCGGCGGACCCTGCACGAGATCATGGACGACTCGTGGCGCACGTACGAGCGCTACACCGCCCCGTTGGGCGTCGGCTTCATGGTCAACCCCGGCGACCACTACGGTCCCGGCGTCGACGGGTACGAGTACACCCGGTGGGGCACCTACCACTTCGCCGACCGTGACGGTGTCGGCGTGGACCGCAGCCGCGCGTCGGGCACCGGCTTTGCCGGCCAGTACCCGCCGTACTGGGCCCAGGTGTACGAGTCACCCGAGACCTGCCCCGACGAGCTGTTGCTCTTCTTCCACCACGTGCCGTACGGGCACGTGCTGCACAGCGGCTCGACAGTCATCCAGCACATCTACGACACCCACTTCGCGGGGGTCGAGGAGGTGACGGCGATGCGACGGAGGTGGCAGACGTTGACCGGCATGATCGACCCGAGCGTGTACGAGCGGGTCGCCGAACGCCTCGAGGAGCAGGTGCGCTGCGCCACCGAGTGGCGCGACCAGATCAACACGTACTTCTTCCGCAAGTCCGGGGTGCCGGACGAGCGAGGGCGGGACATCTACTGAGCGGCGGCGAGGGCGGCCCGGCCATCCGGTCGGGCCGCCCTCGTGACCGTGCGGCCCAGCGGCCTCGCAGGTTCCGAAAACGTCCCGATAATTTATCGCCACCCATCGGCGCTGATCATGCCCGCCGGTGCCCATTGTTGCGCAGGTGACCGCCGGAACCGTTGCGGCGAAAGGTTTCCGGAAGTCTTGACAATCGAGTGTGCTCGATTGAAGCTGACATGGTCACGCGAGCCGCGGTCAAGGTCGGGCGAAGGGCAACCCTCGACTTAAGTTCCCCTTCCACGCGCCTTTTTCGCAAGGGATCGCGACGATGACACTGAAGACAAAAATGCTTGGCGTCGTCATGGCGGCAGTGACACTGGCCGCCGCCGCGTTGACGTTCGCCACCCCCGCGTCGGCGGCGACGCTCACGCAGGTGACCAACTTCGGCACCAACCCCACCAACCTGCAGATGCACCTGTACGTCCCGGACCGGGTGGCCGCCCGACCGGCGATCCTCCTGGCCATGCATTACTGCACCGGAACGGGCCCCGCGTTCCACTCGGGCACCCAGTACGCCTCCCTCGCGGACCGGTACGGGTTCATCGTGATCTACCCGTCGGCAACCCGCAGCAGCAAGTGCTGGGACGTCTACTCACCGCAGGCGCTACGCCGTGGCGGCGGCAGCGACCCGGTCGGGCTGATGTCGATGGTCGACTACGTGCGGCAGCGCTACTCCGCCGACCCTGCCCGGATCTTCGCCACCGGCACCTCTTCCGGCGCGATGATGACCAACGTCATGCTGGGCGTCTACCCGGACGTGTTCGCGGCGGGCGCCTCGTTCGCCGGGGTGCCGTTCGCCTGCTTCGCCACCGGTGGCACCTCGGAGTGGAACAGCCAGTGCGCCAACGGGCAACTCATCCGGACCGCGCAGCAGTGGGGTGACCTGGTCCGGGAGGCATACCCCGGCTACACCGGCCAGCGGCCCCGGATGCAGATCTGGCACGGCACCAACGACGAGACGCTGCGCTACCCGAACTTCGGTGAGCAGGTCAAGCAGTGGACCAACGTGCACGGGCTGAGTCAGACCCCGACGTACACCGACTCCCCGCAGTCCGGCTACACCCGCACCCGGTACGGCAGCAGCGGCCCGATGGCGCCGGTCGAGGCGATCAGCATGCAGGGTGTCACGCACAACCTGCCGGTCGACGCCGCGCAGGTGATCCGCTTCTTCGGGCTGGACGGCACCGCGCCGCCTACCACCCCGCCGCCGACGACGCCGCCCCCGACGACTCCGCCCCCGACCACGCCGCCCCCGACCACGCCGCCCCCGACCGAGGGCGCCTGCCGGGTCGGCTACACGGTCAACGCCTGGAACAGCGGCCTCACCGCGAGCGTGGCCATCACCAACACCGGCGCCACCGCCGTGAACGGCTGGGCGCTGACCTTCACGCTGCCCAGCGGACAGCGCATCACCAGCGGCTGGAACGCCCAGTACGCCCCGGCGAGCGGTGCGGTGACCGCCCGCAACGTCTCCTACAACAACACCATCGCCCCGAACGCGTCGGTCGAGATCGGCTTCCAGGCCACGCACGAGGGTGGCACCGGCAAGCCCACGTCGTTCGCCCTCAACGGTGCCGCCTGTTCGGTGTCCTGATTTCCTTTCCCACCCCACCACCCCTAGAAGGAGTCACACGATGAGAAGTACGAGATGGAAGGCGGCATCCAGAGCCGCCATCGCGCTGGCCGGCGTGGGTGCCCTCGCCGCCGGCATGGCGCTGTTTGCGACGGCACCCGCCTCCGCGGGGACGACGCTCGGTGCGTCCGCCGCCGAGAAGGGTCGGTACTTCGGTACGGCGGTGGCCGGATTCAAGCTCTCCGACAGTGCGTACACCACGATTTTGAACCGTGAGTTCAACATGGTGACCGCCGAGAACGAAATGAAGATGAACGCCACCGAGCCGCAGCAGAATCAGTTCAGCTACGGGGCCGCGGACCAGATCGTCAACCACGCCCGCAGCCGCGGGATGAGCGTGCGGGGTCACACCCTGGCGTGGCATTCGCAGCAGCCCGGCTGGATGGAGAGCATGAGCGGCACCGCGCTGCGCCAGGCGATGCTCAATCACGTGACGCAGGTGGCCACCCACTTCCGCGGTCAGGTGGTGGCGTGGGACGTGGTGAACGAGGCGTTCGCCGACGGCAGCTCCGGAGGCCGTCGCGACTCCAACCTCCAGCGCACCGGCAACGACTGGATCGAGGCGGCGTTCCGGGCGGCGCGTGCCGCCGATCCGGGCGCGAAGCTCTGCTACAACGACTACAACACCGACAACTGGACGCACGCCAAGACCCAGGGCGTCTACAACATGGTGCGCGACTTCAAGGCCCGTGGCGTGCCGATCGACTGCGTGGGCTTCCAGTCGCACTTCAACAACGATTCCCCGTACGTGAGCAACTACCGCACCACGCTGTCGAGCTTCGCGGCGCTCGGCGTGGACGTGCAGATCACCGAGTTGGACATCCAGGGCGCTTCGGCGAACACCTACCGCAGCGTCGTCGAGGACTGTCTGGCCGTGGCCCGCTGCAACGGCATCACTGTGTGGGGGATCCGCGACAGTGACTCCTGGCGCGCTTCGCAGACCCCGCTGCTGTTCAACAGCAACGGCTCGAAGAAGCCCGCGTACGACGCGGTTCTCGCCGCGCTGAACAACGGCACCACGCCCACCGACCCGCCCACGGACCCGCCGACCGACCCGCCGACCGACCCGCCCACGACTCCGCCCCCGGGCACGGGTGGGTGCACGGCGACGGTGTCGGTGAACCAGTGGACGGGTGGCTTCGTGGCGAATGTTCGAGTGACGGCCGGCTCGTCCGCGCTCAACGGCTGGACGGTGACGATCGCGCTGCCGTCGGGCGCAACGGTCACCAACGCGTGGAGCGCCGACCGCAGCGGTAACAGCGGCTCGACAACCTGGACGAACGTGTCGTACAACGGCCAGGTCGGCGCCGGACAGTCCACCGAGTACGGCTTCCAGGCCAACGGCACCGCCGGCAGCCTCAGCCCCACCTGCTCGGCCCGCTAGACCCCCACCGGCCGGGGGGGGGGGGCCCCCCCCCCCCCCCCCCCCCCCCCCCCCCCCCCGGGCGCGGGGGGGGGGGGGGCGGGGGGCGGCGCGCCCGCCCCCGGGCCCGCCGCGGCGGGGGCGCCCCCCCCCCCCCCCCGCCCCGCCCCCCCCCCCCCCCCCCGGGGGGGGGGGGCCCCCCCCCCCCCCCCCCCCGGCCCCGCACAGCCCTCGTTGATCAAGAGGTTTGCGTCATGACACGCCAGGCCGGATGACGCAAACCTCTTGATCACCGGAGTGGGAGGGGGAGGGGGAGGGGGAGGGGGCGCCTGGGTGTTGGCGGTCACGCTTGGGCGGCGACGAGGAAGATCGGTACGACGACGAGGATCCGGTTCGCGTGGGCGCGTACGGCCTGCTCGGCGAGCCAGGTCTCGTCGTCGGTGATCCGTTTCAGGATGTCGAGTGCGGTGTCGTCGGTGAACACGGCGGTGTGCACCTCGACGATCGGGTCGGTGAAGCCGGCGTCGAGCAGCAGGTTGCGATACCGGCGGGCAACGCGCGGCGACGGCAGCGAGTCCGCCTTCTCGTGGACCAGCCGGCGGGTGGTTTCCGGGTCGTCCGAGTCGATGGCGATCAGGTCCCAGTCCTGGCCGAGCAGCACGGCTCGCCCGCCCGGTGTGAGCACCCGCCGGGCCTCGGCGACGGCTCGCGCCGGTTCGTCGAGCACGTGCAACACCTTGTCGGCCCGGTAGTAGGTCACCGACCCGGTCTCCAGCGGCAGCTCGGTGGCGTCGCCGACATGGAACTCGCCGGCAGGCCAGCGCCTTCTGGCCGCGGCGATCATCTCGGTATCGAGGTCGACGCCGATCGCGTGGGCTCCGCGCTCGGCCAGCTCGGCGACGGCACGGCCACTGCCACAGCCGGCGTCGACGACAGTTCGGCCAGCGAGGTCGCCGAGCAACTCGTAGGAACGGGTGCGCAGTTCGACGGCCGCGGGCTCGCTCTCGATGGCATCGAGGACAGCTAGAAGACTGGACATGCCCGCCATGCTCGGACTTAATGTCGACATGAAGTCAAGCCCGATGACGATCGGTGAGGTGGCCGACCACTTCGGCCTGCCGGCGCACGTCCTGCGGCACTGGGAATCGGTGGGTCTGCTCTGCCCCGCCCGGGTCACCGGCGGCCGTCGCCGCTACACCCGCGACGACCTGTTCCGGGTGGCTTCGATCCTGCGCGCGAAGCAGGCCGGCCTGCCGCTGCCGGACATCCGGGCGTTCCTCGCCGCGGGTGACCCGGCCGCCCGCAAGGACGTGCTGCGCCGCAACCATGGCGCGCTGCAGGCCAGGATGGCCGCGCTGCGGTCGGCGCTCGATCTGCTGGAGGCCGGGCTGTCCTGCTCACACGAGGACATCTCGACCTGCCCGAACTACCGCACCCACCTGGCGGAGCTGGTGGAGGCCGGGGGACGTGGCTAGCCGTCGATGCGGACGATGTTGCGGATCTTGTTGGACGCGTCCAGGGCGGCGACCTTGTACGCCTCGGCCAGCGTCGGGTAGTTGAACACCGCGTCGACCAGGTAGTCGATGGTGCCGCCGCAGCCCATCACCGCCTGACCGATGTGGACGATCTCGGTGGCGGCCGTGCCGAACACGTGCACCCCGAGCAGTCGGCCGTCGTCGGGGGAGACGAGCAGCTTGAGCATGCCGTACGAGTCGCCCACGATCTGACCCCGGGCCAGTTCGCGGTACCGGGCGATGCCCACCTCGAACGGTGTCGAGCTCTCGGTGAGCTGCGCCTCGGTCTGCCCGACGAAGCTGATCTCCGGGATCGTGTAGATGCCGATCGGTTGCAGGCCGTGCATCTCCCGGATCGGCTCACCGCAGGCGTGTTGCGCTGCCAGCCGGCCCTGCTCCATCGAGGTGGACGCGAGCGCCGGAAAGCCGATCACGTCGCCGACGGCGTAGATGTTCTCCACACTGGTGCGGTAGTTGGCGTCCACGGCGATCCGACCGCGTCGGTCCGCCTCCAGCCCGGCCGCCTCCAACGCCAGATCGTCGGTCTGACCCTGCCGCCCGGCCGAGTACATCACCGTGTCGGCGACGATCTTCTTGCCGCTCTTGAGGATGCACAGCGCCGCCGTCTGGTGCTTCTCCACGGCGGCGACCTCCTCGCCGAAGCGGAACGCCACGGACAGGTCGCGCAGGTGGTACTTGAGTGACTCGACGACCTCGTCGTCGCAGAAATCCAGCATCCGCTCACGGCGTTCCACCACCGTCACCTTGGTGCCGAGGGCGGCGAACATCGAGGCGTACTCCATGCCGATCACGCCGGCGCCGACCACGACCATGCTGCGGGGTACGGCCTGAAGGTTGATGACCCCGTCGGAGTCCACGATCGTCCGGTCGTCGAAGTCGACGCTGTCCGGGCGGGCCGGGCGGGTGCCCGCCGCGATGACGATCTTGTCGAAGGTCACCCGGGATTCGCGGCCGGAGCCACCGTCGACCCAGATCGAGTGCGCGTCGGCGAAACGTCCAGTGCCGGTGATCATCGCGACCCGGTTGCGGGCCAGCTGATTGCGGATGACGTCGGTCTGCCGGGTGATGACGTGCTGGGTTCGGGCGGCCAGATCGCTGACCGTGATCTCCTCCTTGACCCGGTAGCTGCTGCCGTACAGGTCCCGCTGGCTCAGGCCGGTCAGGTAGAGCACTGCCTCGCGCAGGGTCTTGGAGGGCACGGTGCCGGTGTTGATGCACACCCCACCGATCATGTCGCGGCGGTCCACGATGCCGACCCGCCTGCCGAGCTTGGCGGCGGCGATCGCGGCCTTCTGACCGCCGGGCCCGGAGCCCAGCACCAACAGGTCGTAGTCATACACAACCGCTAGCGTCGCAAGATGTCGTGTCGGGCGCCAGACCTCGGAGTCGAGCGTTATTCGTCTGCCACGGTGCAGAGGCCGCCGTTCAGCGTGATCTCCTCCGGCAGTTGCGTGCCAGAGGCGACGAGCCCCAGCGACACAGTGCCGCCGGGCGGGATCACCGCGTTGCGACCGGTGTCGCGCACCCGCAGGTAGCTGTTGTTGAGCCGGTCGACCACCTTCGCGCCCCAGATGCCGCGGACCTGCTGGCTGGCCCAGAACCGCCACGTCATCGTCCACCCGTCGACCGCCGTGGTGCCGGTGTTCTCGACGACGAGATGGGCCACGAAGCCGTCCGGCCACTGCCGCACGACGGATCGGACCGCGCAGCTCGGCGGTGGCGGCAGGGTGGTCACCGTGACCGGTGCGGACAGTGGGGACAGGTGTCCGACCTCGTCGCGGGCCTGCACCACGAAGGTGTACGTGGTGTTGGGCGTCAACCCGCTGATCTGGGCACTGTTCACGGGCGGGTACTGGTACACCTCACGGACCCGGGTGAGAGTGCCGACGGCGTCGACCTGGAACACCTCGTACCGGTCGAGCGCGACGTTCTCCACCGAGTGCGCCCACCGCAGCCGGACCACAGTGGCGGCGACGTCGTACGCCACCGGTTGACCAGGCGCGCCCGGCGGCTGGTCGTCCCCGGGCGGCATGGTCAGCCGCAGGCTCGGGTTGGACACCGAGCTGTTGCCGGCCGCGTCCAGAGCCCACACCGAGAAGGTGTACGTGCGCGAGGGCCGCAGGTTGGTGATCCGGATGCTGTTGGTGTTTGTCGAATACTGGGCGCCGGAATCCTCGAACTGCGCGCCGACCGGGTAGCGGACCACGCCCACGTTGTCGGTCGAGGCCTCCCAGGTCAGCTCGACCGAGGTGGTGTCGATGGCGACGACGGTGATCGGGCCGGGTGCGGTGGGCCGTTCGGTGTCGGCGGCGGCGGCGCGCGCCGGGGTCGCGCCGGCGGCGACCAGGGTTGCTGTCAGTGCGCACGCGACCAGCGCGGCAGCCTTGGAGCGAATTGCTCGACTTCGACGATCACGCACGATGAATCCCCCGCCTCCGGTCGTCCACCACTCCACCAATTCATCCACATCGATACTAGGTCACTGTTGCTCGGCAGGATGCCCCGTCGGATTCGGACGCCGACCTTGGCACGCCGGTCACCCCAGGGCTGGTGGACGGTGTGGCGGTCGTTGCCTTTCGAGTTGAATCGTCTGCGACATCGGTGACCGCCGGTGCCGCTGATTCGTTCACGACATCAGCTCCAAAGGCAACGAACAAAGACATCAAGCCGCCCGCGAGCCGCCGCCCGCGAGCCGCCGCACGACCTAGCCGACGAGGCGGCGTTCCCAGGCCCAGGCGGCGATCTCGACCCGGTTGCGGGCCTTGAGCTTCATCTGCACGCTCGCCAGGTGGGTCTTGACGGTGCCCACGGCGATGAAGAGCTGAGTGGCGATCTCGGCGTTCGTCAGGCCGCGGGCGACGAGCTTCACGACGTCGAGTTCCCGTGGGGACAGGCCACCGTCGTCGCGCGCCGGAGCGGGCGAGCTGAGGTGCTCCAACAGCCGTACCGTGATCGAAGGGCTGATCAGCGCGTCGCCGGACACGGCCGCGCGGACCGCCTCCACCAGCAGAGCCGGGCCGGAGTCCTTGAGCAGGAAACCGCACGCGCCGTTGGAGAGCGCGGTGTGCACGTACTCGTCGAGGTCGAAGGTCGTCACGACGACCACCCGGATCGGGTCGGCGACGCCCGGCCCCGCCAGCAGCCGCAGTGCCTCAAGACCGTCGAGGCGGGGCATCCGGATGTCCAGCAGCACCACGTCCGGGCGCAGTCGTCGGGCCAGCTCGACGGCCTGGACGCCATCGGCGGCCTCGCCGACCACCTCCATGTCCGACTGGGCGCCAATGATCATGCCGAAGCCGGTCCGGACCATGGCCTGGTCATCGGCGATCAGTACCCGGATCACCGGGCCACCACCGCTTGCAGCGGGAACGCCGCGTCGAGCACCCAGCCACCGGCGACGCCGGGCCCGGCGGTGATCGTGCCGCCGAGGGCGCGTACCCGCTCGGTGAGGCCGATCAGGCCGAAGCCGTGCCCCCGGGCCGGCGCTGTCCGCGGCGACGTGCCGTCGTCGGCGACCCGGACCAGCAGCCAGTCCGGGGTACGCCGTACCGCCACGTCCACTGACCGCGCATCCGGCGCGTGCTGGCGGGTGTTGGTCAGCCCCTCCATCACCACCCGGTACGCCGACGTCGACACCTCCACCGGCAGTCCGTTCAGGTCGCCGTCGACGTGCAGTCGTGCCGGCGCGTTCGCCGCGCCGTTGAACCCGGTCAGCAGCGGCTCCAGTTCGGTCACCCCGGCCAGTGGCGCCAGCGGCGCGTCCGGTGGGGCGTCCGGGTTGCGCAGGATGCCGACCATCCGCCGCATCGAGGCCATCGTCTCCGCGCCGGCCCGCTCGATCTGCTCCAGGGCGACGATCACCCGCCGCGGGTCCTGCTCGGCGACGAACCGGGCGCCCTGCGCCTGCACCACGATGCCGGTGACGTGGTGGGCGATGAAGTCGTGCAGGTCCCTGGCGAACTCGGCACGCTGCTCGGCGCGGACCAGCGCGATGGCCCGCTCCCGGCCGGCTGCCATGATCCGTAGGTAGAGCCCCACCCCGGCGGCGCCGGCCGCGGCGAGCACCTGGAGCAGGCCGAAGATCACCAGCAGGTTCTCGGTGCCGACGCGCAGTGGCATCGCGGCGACGGCGAGCCCGGCGGCCGCCGCCGCCCACGGGGCGAGCCGGGCCGCGCCCCAACGGCTCACCACGAAGACCACGCCGATCAGCCCGGCCGACTCGGCGAGCCCCCAGGTGCGGGCGGGCAGGAGGCCGCCGCCTCCGGAGACGAGCACCACCCCCGCGGTCACGGCCAGTGAGGCGGTGGCGAGGGCCAGCGCGGCCACCGGCAGCCGCCGGGAACCCGGCCG
Organism: Micromonospora sp. NPDC048947; assembly: GCF_040649495.1. NCBI lineage: Bacteria > Bacillati > Actinomycetota > Actinomycetes > Micromonosporales > Micromonosporaceae > Micromonospora > Micromonospora sp. NPDC048947. The sequence goes on along the minus strand of NZ_JBEZFO010000001.1, from coordinate 180,308 downwards.
GTGCACTGGCAGCCAGAGTGGCACGGTCGCCACCGCCAACCCCACCGGCACCAGCAGGAGCACGAGAGCGGCGAGGCTTCGTTCATCCGCCGTGCTGGCCGCGAAGTCGAAGAAGGCGAGCAGGCCGAAGGCCACCAGCCCGGCCGTCTGGGCCAGGCGTACCCAGAAACGTCGAAGATCCGGCGCGCTCATGATGACCCAGCGTAGCCAACCGGACGGAGGTGGCAGATCGGCCAAAAGGCAGACCCGACGACGGCGATACCCGGCCCCGGGCCGATGCGCCCACCCGCCGGTCGCGGCGACGCTGTCCGGGTCACCACGCAGCCACTGGAGGAACGATGACAACCCACGCCCCGCCGGAGACCAGCCACGCCGCGGTCGCCGCGGTCAACCTGGTGAAGGTGTACGGCAGCGGCGACACCGCCGTCCGTGCCCTGGACGGGGTCTCGGTCGGCTTCGGCCGGGCCGAGTTCACCGCGATCATGGGCTCGTCCGGGTCCGGCAAGTCGACACTGATGCACTGCCTCGCCGGCCTCGACACCGCCACCTCCGGTCGCGTCCTGCTCGGCGGCACGGAGCTGACCGGCCAGTCGGACCGGACGCTGACCCGGGTACGCCGGGAGCGGATCGGGTTCGTCTTCCAGTCCTTCAACCTGCTGCCGCAGCTCACCGCCGCGCAGAACATCACGCTGCCGCTGGACCTCGCCGGTCGGCAGCCCGACGCTGAACTCCTCGCCCACCTGGTGCGGGTGCTGGGCCTCGGCGACCGCCTGAACCACCGGCCCAGCGAGCTGTCCGGCGGCCAGCAGCAGCGGGTGGCGTTGGCCCGGGCGCTGGTGGCCCGGCCCGAGGTGGTCTTCGCCGACGAGCCGACCGGCAACCTCGACTCCCGCTCCGGGGCGGAGGTGCTCACCATCCTGCGCGACTCGGTACGCGACCTCGGCCAGACCGTCGTCATGGTCACCCACGACCCGATCGCCGCCGCGTACGCCGACCGGGTGGTGCTGCTGGCCGACGGCCGGCTGGCCGGCGAGATCGACAAGCCGGACCAGGTGTCGGTCACCGACGCCCTGCGTGACCTGGCGGCCCGCCGATGAGGGCGACGGTGCTGCGTACCCAGACGACAGCCGCGGCGCGGCGGCCCGGCCGGATGATCCTGACCGGCCTGGCGATCCTGGTCGCGTCGTTCGTCGTCTTCGGCACCGTGCTGGTGCAACAGATCACCGAACGGACAGTGCGGGACAACCTCAGCGGCACCCCGGCCGTCACCGATCTGGTGATCGGCACCCCCGGCGTGCCGCCACCCACAGTGACCGACGTGCGGCAGGTCCGGGCCGTGCCCGGGGTGGCCGAGGCGGTGGCCCGGGTGGCTACCGGGGTCTCCATCGGAGAGGGGTACCTCAACCTCCAGTCCGATCCGGGCACCGGTCCGCTGACCACGGTCCGGGTGATCGAGGGCAGCTACCCAGACCAGCCCGGCGAGATCGCGATCACCCCGCGTACCGCCGAACGGCTCGGGCTCTCGGTGGGCACCACCACCAGCGGCACCGGCGGTGAACTCACCACGCCCGCCCCGCTCACAGTGACCGGCATGGTGGAGACCGGCGCCGACGCCGGTTACGACGCGTACGCCCCGGACAGCGCCGTGATCGCCTGGGCGCGCCTGACGGCCGTGGAGCGCATCGACCTGCGGGTGGCCCCCGGCAGCTCGGCCGAGGCCGTACGCCAACGGGTGACCGCCGCGGTCGCCGGCCAGCCGATCCGCTCCGGCGCCGAGGTGCGCGAGACCGAGGCTCAGGCGGCGGCCCAACAGGTCGGCAGACTCTTCATCCTGGTCGGCATGTTCGTCTCCATCGCGGTCGTCGCGGCGGCACTGGTGGTCACCTCGACCTTCCGCATCGTCTTCGCGCAGCGGATGCGGCAGCTCGCGCTGCTGCGGGCGGTCGGCGCGAGTCGGGGCACACTGGTGGGTGCGCTGACCGCAGAGGGAGCCCTGACCGGGTTGGTCGCCGGCGTCGTCGGGGTCGCCAGCGCCCTCACCCTCGGTTACGCGCTGCCGGCGATCCTGCGCGCCACCGGCCACGCCGTCTCCTCACCGGGCCTGCCACTGGCGGCTGCGGTCGCTGTGGTGATCGGCGCCGTCGTGATCACCGTGCTGGCCGTGCTGGCACCGGCGCTCTCCGCCGCCCGGGTCTCGCCGCTGGAGGCGCTGCGCGCGGCGAGCACCACCGCCGGCCGGCGCGGCATCGGCGCTCTGCGTCTGGTCCTCGGGCTGCTCCTGGCCGTCGGCGCGATCCTGGCCGCGGTCGGAACGATCAGTCAGTTGCCGAAGCCGGAGCAGTCGGACTACGACCCGTCGATGCCACTGCTCATGCTCGTCGGGTCCGGCGGGTTGGCGTTCTTCGCGCTGGTGGCCCTCGGCCCGCTACTGGTGCGTCCGGTGCTGGCCGTGGTGGGTTGGCCGCTGCGTCAGCTCGGGCCGCTCGGGCGGATGTCGGTCGGGGGGATCGGCGGGGCGCCGCGCCGGGCCGCCGCGGTCTCCGTCGTGGTCGCGCTGGGCGTGACACTGATCTCCGGGGTGGTCATCGGCGGCGCGTCGTTGCAGATCCTCGCCGACCGCGAGATGGCGCTCTCGGCCCCGTCCGACTTCGAGGTCACCAGCAACGGTGGAACGCTCCCGCCGGCCGTGGTGACCCGGGCCGAGGCGGCACACGGCGCGCTGGCGAGGGTGGTGCCGTACCGGATGGTCGACGACGCCCGGCTGCTGCGCGGCGCGGACAAGCTCGGCGACGTCGAGTCCGGTTATCCGACCAGCGACCTGGACCTGGCGGCGTTGCCGAGCACCGGTGCCCTGGACGTGGCCCAGGGCACCCTGACCGATCGTGGCCCCGGCCGGATCGTGCTCAACAGCTGGGTCGCGCGGGACGCGGGTCTGCGGGCCGGCGACACGGTTACGCTCGCCGTCGCCACCGGCACTGTCGACGTGCGGGTGGCCGCCGTCCTGCCCGGTGACGGGCCGCTGCACGCGGGCATCCTCGCCGATCCGGCCGACCTGGACCGGCTCGGTGTGCCGACCGCGTACACCGGTCTGCTGGCCGACGCGGCCGGTGCCGGCGAGGACGGTCGCACCGTCGGCGTACGGGCGCTGCGGCAGGCGATCGGGGGCAGCGACGGGGTTGGCCTGGCGGTGCTCGCCGACGAACGGGACCGCAACGACGCGTTGGTGCGCACCCTGATCTGGATCGCCGTCGGTCTGGTCAGCCTGACCGTCCTGATCGCGGTGGTCGGCGTGGGCTCCACCACCGCGCTCTCGGTGGTGGAGCGGGTACGCGAGTCCGGCTTGCTCCGGGCGATCGGGCTGTCCCGGACCGGCCTACGCACCATGCTGACCGTCGAGTCGGGCCTGTACGGGGTGATCGGCGCGACCATCGGCCTGGTGCTCGGCATTCCGTACGCCTGGTTGGCGGTCCAGACCCTCGGGATCGAGGCGCCGCTGACCACGCCGCTGCTGCCGCTGGCCGGGCTCTTCGTGGTGCTGGTCGGGTTGACCGCGCTGGCCGGGGTGCTGCCGGCCCGTCGGGCGTCGCGGGTCAGCCCGGTGGTGGCACTGGGGGCCGACAACTGAGCACCGCCGTGGGGGGGGGGGGGGCGGGGGCCCCCCCCCCCCCCCCCGCCGGGACGGGGGGGGGGGTCTGGGGGGGCCCACAACTTTCCCCCGCCGTGGGGTGACGCCGTACGTTCGGCGCCACCCCACGGCGGCCTGGATCAGTTGGGGTTGTTGGCGTGGGTCAGCGTTTCCCAGGCAACGAAGAGGTTGTTGGTGCCGGCCGGACGTTGTTGCAGCGTGAGGGTCTGGGTGTTGGTCATGACGTTGCCCAACCGGGTGCTCATCGCGTTGAAGCCGACCTCGGTGATCGGTCCGAGGCCCCGGGTGAGGCTGCCACCGCAGAGCCAGGAGGGCGGCGCCTCGCCGAGCTGGTAGCGCGAGTGGAAGCCCAGCGCCTGACGCAGCCGTTCACCGACCTGCGGGTACAGGTCCCGTCCCTGGATCCGGGAGGTCTCCGCTACGTGCGAGATGGCGGAGATCCCGTACCCGGTGTGGACGAAGTCGCGGCAGGTCTCCTGGGCGAGGCCGGCGACGAAGGTGGACTGGCCCTGCCAGTAGCCGATGATCTCCGCGCTGGTGTCCAGGCCGCTGCCGGGCATCGTGTACGGCAACGCGCCGTCGCTGGGCAGGTAGACGAAGGCCCGGGCGCGGTTGAGGAAGCGGGTGGTCGCCGCGTCGTACACGGCCCGGTCGTCGAGGAACACCGCGATGCCGACGGTGGCCTCCATCATCGTCAGCTCCCAGTTGCCGTTGCTGTTCGATCCGTTGCGCACCATCGGCAGGTAGACGTTGCGCAGCATGGTGGCGAAGCGGTTGGCGTTGGGCCAACTCGTGTACGTGTACTTGATGATCTCGGCCGCCCGGGGCCAGACCGAGGCGGCCCAGCCGGTCTGCAGGGGAGCATTGCTGCCGGTGTGCGCGGTGATGGTGGCCGACCAGGCGTCCATGATCTGGATGGACTTCTGCGCGTACCGGGCGTCCCCGGTGATGTACCAGGCGAGCGCGTCGGTGTACGCCGCGATCGCGTCCTCCCGCTCGTCGGTGCAGCCGTTGTTCGGGTTGGAGTAGGAACCACACTCGACCACCGAACGGGGCGCCGGGGTGCGCGACAGGGAGGCGTACCGGCTGCTCATCATCTGGTTGTGGGCCGCCGCCCACGGCTGCGCGCCGGCCTGCACCCGGCCGCGGACGAAGTCGAGCTGGCCTTTGCTGACCAGCACGCCGGGGTGGGTGAAACCACCAGAGGGCGGTGGTGTGGTGCCGCCGCCGGTGGGCAGCGTCCAGGTCTGGTTGGCGGTGCCGGTGCAGCTCCAGAGCTGTAGCGGGGTGCCGTCGGCCGAGCTGGGGCCGGTCGCGTCGAGGCACTTGCCCGATGTCGGGTTGACCAGTTGCCCGGCGCTGGGCGACCACTGCTGCGCTCCGGTGCCGTTGCAGTCGTAGATCTGCACCCGGGCACCGTTGGCGGTGCTGGCGGCGGCGATGTCAAGGCACTTGCCCAGCGCCCGGATCGTGCCGTCGTCGGCCACCGTCCACTGTTGCGCTGTGGAGCCGTTGCAGGTGAAGAGCTGCACCGGCGTGTTGTTGGCCGGGTTCGCGGCGGCCACGTCGACGCACTTGCCGCCGTACCCGGTGATGGGGCCTGTCGTGGCCGCCATCGCTGGCGATGCGCCGACGACCAGGCCGGTCGGTACGGCGAGCAGGGCCGCGGCGAGCGCGGAGGTCAGTCTGATGCGGGGGCGGCGGGGCGGGAGCCCGGCCAATCGTCGCGCCATGTGGGGGTCCTTCCGGGGCGGCGAAACAACTGTAAAGTGTGTTAATTATTACAGCCATACACACCGATATCAATGTCTTCGTCGCCACGGATGCCGTTACGGGTGCATGGACGCACCCTTGAGCACCTTGTCCACCACGTTGCGCGGCGCGTGCAGCGCCAGGCCCACCAGGTCGAGCTTCTCGCGTCCGACCGCCTGGACGGCGGCGCGGTTGTCCCGGTCGTTGCCGGTGGCGAACAGCTCGGAGGTGAAGATCGCCAGCCGTAGGCCACGGGCGAGGGCGCGCGAGTGCGCGCCGACCAATGTGGCCCGGTCCCCGGCGAAGATCAGTACCGGCTGACCGAACATCGGCAGGTAGCTGGTGCCGTCGGCGTCGCGGTACTCCTCGCCGACCAACTCCGGCAGCGTGCTCGCGATGCCGCTGACCAGGAAGGCGGTGACGTTCAGCCGTTGCCAGCTCGCCAGGTCGTTGCGGAGCAGCACGGCGATCTTGGTGGGAAAGCGGATCGGTTCGGTCATGGCGTCGAGCCTGCCCGCCCCGACGCCTACCGGTCTTGTACGTTCTTAGCGTGGCCACCCGCCCGGCGGGCTCGCACGTCAGCGCGTGGCGACCCGCGGTAGCCGGGGTCGCCGAGGTCTTCCACGCCCATTTCGTCGACCACGCCTACCCCCGGCACATCCACCAGGTGTGGACGCTGTTGATCGTCGACGACGGCGCTGTCCGCTTCGACCTGGACCGGCACCGGCACGGCGCGCTGCGCACGTCGGTCACCCTCCTGCCGCCGTACGTGCCGCACGACGGCAGCTCCGCCACCCCGGACGGCTTCCGCAAGCGGGTCCTGTACCTCGACACCTCGGCGCTCGACGCGGAGCTGGTCGGGCGCGCTGTCGACGAGCCGGACCTGGCCGATCCGCAGCTGCGCGACCGGGTCCACCACCTGCACCAGGTGCTCACCACACCCGGCGACGAGTTCGAGGCCGAGAGCCGGCTCGCGTTCATCCTGGACCGGCTACGCCGCCAACTCCGCCAGCGTTCCCCGGCCGGTGGCCAGCCTCCTGGACGCAGCCTCGCGGTGCGACTGCGGGAGCTGCTGGACGCCCGGACCGTCGAGGGCATCACGCTGGGAGAGGCCGCGGAGCTGCTGCACGCCCACCCGACCCACCTGGTTCGAACGTTCACCCAGGTGCACGGCGTGCCACCACACACGTACCTGACCGGCCGTCGGGTCGAGCTGGCTCGTCGCCTGCTCCTCGCCGGGCAGCGGCCTGTCGAGACCGCCGTCGCGGCCGGGTTCTTCGACCAGGCGCACCTGACCCGCCACTTTCGGCGCTACCTGGGCGTCAGCCCAGCCCGCTACCCCCGCCCGAGCTGACAGCGGTCAGACGAGCTGGCCGCCGATGACGGCGAGCAGGCGCAGCTTCTCGTCGCTTGGCGACCCGGGCACGGCGGTGAAGACCAGCAGTGTCTGTGACTGGTCGGGATCCACAAGTGTCTGACAGTGCAGCTCCAACGCCCCGACCTCCGGGTGCACGAAGTGCTTGGGCGGGCAGTAGCCGGCCGGCACCGGGTGCTCCCGCCACAGCTGCGCGAATTCCGGGCTCCTGGCCAGCAGGTCGTCGACGAGCGCGGCGGCCCGTGAGCCGCGCCCGTCGCGGGTGTACGCCGCGTGCAGGTGCGCCACGAGCAGGCGACTCTGCGTCTGGTGATCCTGCGCCGGGTGCAGTTGCCGGGCCCTTGGGTCGGTGAACCAGCGGTGGTGCGCGCTGCGCGCCAACCCGGTGTACCGGGTCTCGTCACCGAGCAGGGCGACGGCCGGCGCGGTCTGCGCCAGGGTCTCGCCGAGGTGGTTCACCACCTGGGCCGGGGTGTCGTGCATCCGGTCGAGGATGCGCATCATTCCCGGGTTCACGTGGTCGGCCCGCACCGCGCGGCGCGGAACGGCGTGACCGGCGAGCTGGAACAGGTGATCACGTTCGGCGAGGGAGAGCCGCAGGCCCCGGGCCAGGGCGGCGAGCATCTGCTCCGAGGGGTGCGGCCCGCGCTGCTGCTCCAACCGGCTGTAGTAGTCGGTGGACATCCCGCTCAACGTGGCGACTTCCTCACGCCGTAGCCCTCCGGTGCGCCGGCGCGGACCCCGCGGCAGCCCGACGTCCTCGGGCTGGAGCGCCTCGCGGCGGGTGCGCAGGAAGCTGGCGAGCTGGGCGCGGTCCACGATGTCTCCGATCGGCAGGTGCCGGACAACGCCCCGGCACATCGAGCGCAACAGCACACCCCCAACCCCGTGTTCCCCCACCCCCACCCCACCCCTCTGCTTTCGCGATCTTGCAGTTTCTGTCGGTACATGAGGTGCATTTCGCCTCATACCGACGACCGAAAGTGCAAGATCGGCGGGGACAAGGGGTGGGGTGGGGTGGGGGGTAGGGGGTTAGCGCTGGATGGACTTGGTTTCCAGGAACTCTTCGAGGCCCATCCGGCCGAACTCGCGGCCGTTGCCGGAGTGCTTGTAGCCGCCGAACGGGGCGAGTGGGTTCCAGTGGCCCGCGTTCACGTCGACCTGGCCCACGCGCAGCCGGCGGGCGACGGCAAGGGCGTGCTCCGGCTCACCGAAGACGCCGCTGGTCAGGCCGTACAGCGTGCCGTTGGCGATGGCCACCGCCTCCTCCTCGTCGGTGTAGGGGATGATCGTCAGCACCGGGCCGAAGATCTCCTCCTGGGCGATAGCGGAGGCCGGGTCGACGTCGGCGAAGATCGTCGGCTGGACGTAGGCCCCGACGGTCAGCCCCTCGGGCCGCTGCGGGCCGCCGAACACGAGCCGGGCGCCGTCGGTGATGCCCCGCTCGATGTAACCGACGACCTTCTGCCGGTGGGCCTCGGACGCCATCGGGCCGATGCGGGTGGCCTCGTCGCCAGGGTCGCCGACGGTGTACTGCTTCGCTGCCTCGACGGCCAGGGCCACGACCTCGTCCTGGCGGGCGGCGGGCACCAGCATCCGCGGCCACGCGCCGCAGACCTGACCGCCGTTGCCCAACGCCATCATCAGGCCCCGCTCGACAGCGGTGGGCAGGTCGGCGTCGTCGAGGATGATGTTCGCGCCCTTGCCGCCCAGCTCCAGCGCGACCCGCTTGACGGTCGCCGCGGCCACCGCGGAGATCCGCTGACCCGCCCGGGTGGAGCCGGTGAAGGAGATCATGTCGATGTCCGGGTGGGCGGAGATCGCCTCGCCGACGGTCGCGCCGGTGCCGTAGACGACGTTGAAGACACCCGCAGGTACGCCGGCCTCGGCGGCGACCTCGGCGAGAACGCGCGCGGTCAGCGGGGCGTTCTCGGACGGCTTGAAGACGATCGTGTTGCCGGCGAGCAATGCCGGCGCCAGCTTGGAGACGATCTGCTGAAGCGGGAAGTTCCACGGCGTGATCGCGCCGACCACGCCGATCGGCTCGCGGACGATCAGCGAGTTGCCGACCTCCTCGGTCCAGGCGAAGTCGTCTGCCAGGCCGGCGATTGACTCGACCACGGCGGCCGGGAACGCGACCTGGGCGGTCCGGGACATGCCGATCGGCGAGCCCATCTCGGCGGTGATCGCCTGGGCGATCTCCTCCGTGCGGGCGGCGAGGCCGGCGCCGAGGCGGCGCAGCACGGCCGCCCGGTGTTGCGGGGTGGTCGCCGACCAGGCCGGGAAGGTGGCTCGGGCGGCGGCGACGGCGCGCTCGACGTCGGCGGCGGTGCCGGCCGGGGTCTCGGCGACGACCTCGCCGGTGGCCGGGTTCACCACGGGAAGGGTGCCGGCGGAGCTGGTGACGGTCTCGCCGCCGATCCAGTGGCCGGTGACGGTGTAGGTGGAAGGTGTCATGGACCGACCGTCGCACCGCTGCCGAACCCCAACCAGGTGCGGTTTATCCAGGGTCCCGCGATCCTTGGCTGGGGCCCGGCCCGCTCAGAGCGCGAGGACGATCCGGCCGGCGGTGGTGCCCGCGTCCTGCCGGGCCCAGGCGTCAGCGATGGCGTCGAACGGCACGATCTCGTGGTCGACGGTGAGCCGGCCGGCCGCCGCGTGCACGGCCACCACTGTCAGCGCCGCGGCCCGCTCGGCGGTGGACAACCCGTTGTTGGTGTAGCCGATCATCCGCAGTGCCCCGCTGCGCAGCACGGCGGACTCGATGGGGGCGGTCGCGCCGGCGGCGCTGCCCAGGTTGACCAGTCGCCCACCGGGACGCAGCACCCGCAGCGCCGCCGCGGCCGGGACACCGAAGACCGGGTCGAGGACGAGGTCGACCGGCCCGTCGGCGGCGTCGCGCAGCCGGTCGGCCATCGAGGCGACATCGTCGTCGGGGAGCAGTGGGAGGGCGACGGCGGCGCCGAACTCCAGGGCGCGGGCCCGTGCCGCGGCCGACCGGGCCACGGCGATGACCCGGCGGGCGCCGCCGAGCAGGGCGAGTTGGACGGCGGCCTGGCCCACCACGCCCCCGGCCCCGAGCACGACGACCTGTTCGCCCGCCGCCAGGCCGCCGGCCTGGGTCAGCGCCGCGTGCGCGGCCACCGCGGAGAGACCGAGGGCGGCGAGCAGTGTCAGCGGTACGCCGGCCGGCAGCGCCACCACGTCGGCGGTCGGCACGGTGACGGTGCTCGCCATGCTGCCGTCCACACCGGAACGCATCCCGGCCGACGTGCCGAACCAGACGGCGGTGCCGTCGGCGAGCCGACCGACCCCCTGCACACCCGGCACGTACGGCGTGCTCGGCGGGCCGAAGTAGCTGGTGCCGCTGGCGCAGAGCACGTCCAGCGGGGTGATCGGCACGGCCTCGACGGTGACCGCCACCGCACCGTCGGCCGGCACGGGCGTCGGCCGTTCGGTGATCGCCGGGACGGTGCCGCAGGCGGTGAGCACTGCCGCGCGGATCACGACGCGATGTCCGGGTAGGGCATTGAGAAGTGGGCAAGCCGCGCGCCGTAGGACTTCTGGTATTCCAGCGGCTCGGTGTTGTCCCGTTCGAAGAGGGCGATGAAGAGGGTCAGGGTGAGGAACGGGTGCGCGCCCAACTCGAAGAGCTTCACGTGGTCGTGGGTGGCCAGCGCCTCGCGCTCCACGTCGTCGAAGCGCAGCCAGGTGCTCGCCTCGCCGGTGTGGCAGTTCAGCACGGCGTTGGCGCGTTCGGTTTCCCACCAGGCGACCAGCTCACGCGGCTCGCTGCGGTAGCGCTCGACCAGCTCCGGGTCCCGGTCGACGGTGAAGAGGAACTTGTTCAGCAGGTATCTGCTCATGCCGTCGGCGCTCCGTTCGGGTACCAGGTGAAGTACGCCTCCATGGTGTGGAACAGATCGAGGGTGTCCACGTAGTCGGCCTTCACCCCGGCGCCGGCCACGCCCATCATCAGCATGAAGTCCATGAAGCCGTGGGTGGCGTTGCCCGGTGAGTGCAGGCTGTCCAGGGTGACCTCGCGCAGGCACTCGTCCAGGTCGCCGTTGGCGATCCACTCGACGGCCCGCCTGTCGAACTCCGGGTCCGGGCCGTGCGGGCCGAACTGCCGGGGGCCACCCAGCTCCAGCGAGAGGTGACCGGTGCCGATGACGGCCACCCGCAGGTGCGATGGCCACGACTCGACGATGTCGCGGATGCTCTGGCCGAGCTGGACGAAGCGCTTCGGCTGCGGCAACGGTGGCGCGAAGATGTTGGTGTAGATCGGCACGATCGGCAGGTCGGCCTCGGGCCGCAGCGTGATGATCGGGCAGGTGATGCTGTGGTCGATGCGCAGCTCGTTGCTGAACGCGAGGTCGAAGCCGGCGTCGAGCCCGGCCCGCAGGATGTGCCCGGACAGGTCCTCCTGGCCCCTGAGTAGCATCCGGGGCAGCCCGAACTCGCGCTCCTCGTTGTACCAGTTGGCGTCGTAGTGGGGCGCCTTGCCGACCAGGAACTGCGGCATGTTGTCCAGCCAGAGCTGGTGGAAGTGGTCCGAGCCGACCATCACCAGCACATCGGGTCGGGCTCGGGTCAACGTCTCCCGGAACGCCAGGATCTTATGGGTCCACTCGTCGGCGAACGGTGGCCGATCCTCGCCGGTGGCGGTGCTGGCCCGGTAGTAGAAGGGGTGGTGGGTGGAGGCGATGACCGCGACGATGGAGGCCATTCCCACTCCTTTCGGGGGTGGAGGAGGGGATCAGGGTTCGTAGACGGCGTTGCGGTCGACGGTGCGGTAGATGTCCATGCCGAGCGGTCGTCGTCGCTCCTCGGCGAGGTGCCCGAGCAGCCCCGCCGCGCGGGCCAGCAGGGCGAAACCGCGCAGCATCTCGACCGGGAGCCCGAGGTCGGCGAGGGCCGCCCCGCAGACGCCGGCGCCGTTGAGCGGCAGGGTGCGGCCGAGCACCTGCGGGTGTACGCGTCCGATCGCCTCGAACAGCAGCAGGTGCGGGCCGTGCAGACCCTCCTCGGTGGCGATCCTGATCAGCACTGGGGTGCGCGGGTCCTGCTCCTTGTGCACGGGGTGCCCGAGCCCGGGGACCAGTCGACGCTCCCGCTTGGCCCGGGTGACCGCGTCGAGCGCCACCGCGTCGTAGTCGGTCACCTCGCCGGCCTGGGTGAGCGTGTCGGCGAGGAAGCGTCCACAGTCCTCGGTGACGCCGAGGAAGCGGGAGCCGCCGCCGAGCAGGCCGGCGGCGAGCGCGCCCTGCAACGACTCGGGCGCGGACAGGTACGTCAGCCGGGCGGCGATCGCCGTCGGGGTGAAGCCGTGGTCGGCGAGGGCCACCAGCACCGCCTCGAAGACCCGTACCTCACCCGGGGTGGGACGGCGGCCGGCGACCAGCCAGTACGCCAGTTCGCCGAAGCCCACAGTGCCCATCAGGTCGGCGGCCAGGTCCTGTCCGAGCAACGAGATGGTGGTCGGGTCGGAGGTGCCGATCCCGGTGGGGAAGCTCAGTTCTTCAGCCACGCGCGGATCTCCTCGCCGTGTTCGTCGAGCCCCGGCGGTGGCAGCTCGTACCGGGCCGGGGTGTCGGAGAAGGTGATGGGGTTGCGGACACCGGGCACGTCTCCGACGGTGACGACCGGGTCGAGCCCCAGTTCCTCGGCGAGCGCCACACCACCGTCGATGGTGTTGATCGGCGCGCACGGGACGCCGGCGGCGAGCAGGTCCCGAAACCACTCCTCAGTTGTCCGCCTGGCAAGGCGTTCGACAAGCAGGGGCCGCAACTGTTCGCGGTTGGCCGTGCGGTCCTGGTTGCGGCCGAAGCGCGTGTCGTCCGGCAGGTCGGGCAGGTCGAGCACCTGGCAGAGCTTGCGGAACTGCCCGTCGTTGCCGGCGATGACGATCAGCTCGCCGTCGGCGGTGGGCAGTGGCTCGTACGGGAAGAGGCTGGGGTGCGCGTTGCCCATCCGGAACGGGACGGTGCCGCCGGCGACGTAGCCGCTGGAGTGGTTGACCAACCCGGACAGTGCCGAACTGAGCAGGTTGACCTCGACGTGCTGGCCTCGTCCGGTCTCGCCACGGTGGTACAGCGCGGCGAGGATGCCGATGCTGGCGTGCAGCCCGGCCATCACGTCGAAGACGGAGATGCCAGCCCGGTACGGCGAGCCGTCCGGGTCGCCGGTGAGGCTCATCAGGCCCGAGATGGCCTGCACCATGAGGTCGTAGCCGGGAAAGTCCTTACCGGCGCCGGTGCCGAAGCCGCTGATGCTCGCGTACACGATCTTGTCGTTGTGCGCGGCCACGGTGTCGTAGTCGAGGCCGAACCGGGCGAGGCCACCGGGCCGAAAGTTCTCGATCAGCACGTCGGCGCGGCGGGCCAACTCCTGCGCGGCGGCCAGGTCGTCGGGTTTCCTGAGGTCCAGGGCGATCGACCGTTTGTTGCGGTTGATGCCGAGGTAGTACGTCGAGACCCCCTCGCGGGTGGGCGGCATCCAGGTGCGGGTGTCGTCGCCACCGGGGCTCTCCACTTTGATCACCTGGGCGCCCAGGTCGGCCAGGAGCATCGTCGCGTAGGGCCCGGCGAGGATCCGGGAGAAGTCCGCGACGAGCAGGCCGGCCAGTGGGCCTGTCGAGTGCTGCACCATGTTTCCGCCCGTTCTGCGGACACCTGTCCGCCGGGACAGCTTGCGATACCGCACCGTGCGTGTCAACGGTGCTTTTATCGAACAGGGCCACACTCTTGACACGCTTAGTGGTCGGGACCACACTTGCGCCACTCGGGCTGGCCGCACAGCGGACAACGGTCCGGATTCCCCTCGTACTCCGAAAGGAATGGGTGGCGAATGAGCGCAACCGACCGGCCGGTGGTCTTCCGTAACGGCCTGGTTCTCACCATGGACGACGCGCGCACGGTGCTGCCCGGTGCCGACGTGCTGGTCGTCGGCGGCCGGATCGCGCAGGTCGGTGTCGGCCTCACCGCACCCGACGACGCCCTGGAGATCGACGCCACCGACGGCATCCTCATGCCCGGCATGGTCGACACCCACCGGCACCTGTGGCAGACCGCGATGCGCGGGTACGGCGCCGACTGGACCCTGACCCAGTACTTCGTCTGGTACTACCTCGAGTCGGGCAAGCTGTTCCGGCCCGAGGACGTCTACGCCGGCAACCTGCTCGGCGCGATCGAGGCGATCGACGCCGGCGTCACCACCACTGTCGACTGGTCGCACGGGTTGCAGACACCCGAGCATGCCGACGCCGCAGTGGACGCCCTGGAGGCGGTCGACGGACGGTTCGTGCTCGCCTACGGCAACATCCAGCAGGGGCCGTGGGAGTGGGCCACCTCGCCGGAGTTCCGCGACTTCCACCGCCGCCGCATCGACGGTGGCAAGCTGGCCGGCTTCCAGTTGGCGTTCGACGTCACCGGCGACCCCGCCTTCCCGGAACGGGCCGCGTTCGAGGTGGCCCGGGAGTTGGGCGCCGCGGTGACCACCCACGCGGGCGTGTGGGGTGCCACCAACGACGACGGCATCCGGCTGATGCACGAGAACGGGTTCATGACCCCGTCGAACGTCTACGTGCACGCGGCGACGCTCACCCAGGACTCGTACAACCGGATCGCCGCGACCGGCGGCTCGGTCTCCGTCTCGACCGAGAGTGAGCAGAGCGCCGGCCAGGGCTACCCACCCACCTGGCAGTTGCGCCACCACGACATCCCGGTGTCACTGTCGATGGACACCAGCGTGTGGTGGAGCGGCGACCTCTTCTCCGCGATGCGCAGCACGCTCGGCGCGGACCGCTCCCGGGAGCACCTGGAGGCGCACGCCAAGCAGGAAACCATCACCCACTGCCACCTGCGCGCCGAGCAGGTCGTCGAGTGGGCCACCCGGGGTGGCGCCCGTGCGCTCGGCATGGACGCCACGATCGGCGCGCTCACCCCCGGCCGCCAGGCCGACGTCGTGCTGATCAAGAACGACGCCTCGCCGGCGATGTTCCCGATCCTGAACCCGCACGGTCACGTCGTCTTCCAGGCCCAGCGTGCCGACGTGCACACAGTGCTGGTGGGCGGCCGGGTCGTGAAGCGCGACGGCCGCCTCGTCGGCGTCGACCTCGCCGCCGCGCGGGCCACTGTGGCAGCGACCATCGACCACCTGCGCGAGACGATGGGGGAGCAGGCGTGGCAGCGGGGAATGAACCCGGACATCCCCGAGACCGCGATCCTGGAGAACCCGTACCAGTACACCGAGTGGGACGCCGGGTCGGCGCAATGGAAGCATTAAGGACATGAGTGACAACGGAAGGGGCGCCGGACCCGACTTCATCGAGGCTCTCGCCCGTGGCCTCGACGTCCTGCGCTCCTTCCGTCCGGCCTGCCCCTCGATGACGCTCAGCGAGATCGCCACCGCCACCGGCCTGGCCCGCCCCACCGTCCGGCGCATCCTCATCACGCTCGAATCGCTGGGCTACGTC
Organism: Micromonospora sp. NPDC048947; assembly: GCF_040649495.1. Lineage (NCBI taxonomy): Bacteria > Bacillati > Actinomycetota > Actinomycetes > Micromonosporales > Micromonosporaceae > Micromonospora > Micromonospora sp. NPDC048947. The sequence goes on along the minus strand of NZ_JBEZFO010000001.1, from coordinate 165,059 downwards.
CGCGCGGTCGGTCGCGGTCACACCCTCACCCCGCGCGTCCTGGAGCTGGGGATGGCGTACATCAACGCGCTGAACATGTGGGACGTGGCCCGGCCGCACATGGAGAAGCTCGTGGCGCAGACCAACGAGTCGACCTCGATGGCCCAGCTCGACGGCAGCGACATCGTCTACGTCGCCCGGGTGGCCGTCCCCAAGATCGTCACCCTGGGCGTCACCATCGGCACCCGCTTCCCGGCACCGGCGACGTCGATGGGCAAGGTGCTGCTCGCGGCCCTCCCACCGGACACGCTGGCGACCGTTCTCGCCGAGCCCAGCCGCTCCGGCATCACACCGCGCTGGCAGCCCGCGCCGGGCGACCTCGATGCCGTGCTGCGCGAGGTCCGGGCGAAGGGCTGGGCGCTCGCCGACCAGGACCTGGCCCCGGGCATCCGGTCCGTCGCCACCGGCGTACGCGACGGCGACGGGCGGGTCGTCGCCGCCATCAACGTGACAGTGCACGCCGCCGAGACCTCGCTGGAGACCCTGCGCGAGGAGCACCTTCCGCGGTTGCTGCGCGCGGCCGCCGACATCGGGCACGACTGGGCGCTCACCGCCGTCGTGCCGGTGGTCACGGCGTAGGGGCGTGACCTGGCCCAAACGCGCGTCCCTCTACTGATCCAGCCTGGTCCTGATCGCCGCGATCAGGTGGCTTCCACGATCGGCGCTACCTAGACTGCGTCGATGACGGATGAGGACCTGGCGCTGCCTGCGGTGCTCGTCGAGGCGCACAGGGCGGGGTTCTTCCACGAGCACAGCGGGCATGACTTCGAACCGTACGACCTGTTCATGTGGTCGGGCGAGATGATGGAGTGGTGGCAGAACTGGACGAACGACCCTATGGCCGGCGCTCCTCCATTCCGCGCCTTCGGTCAGGACGGCACCGGTGGTCTGGTCGCCTTCTGGCGCCGTAACCCGGGCGACCCTCTCGACCGCCAACCGGTCGTGTTCTTGGGCTCTGAAGGCGAGTGCACCGTCATCGCGCGCGACCTTGGCGACTATCTGTGGCTGTTGGCGAACGGCGTCGGCCCGCTCGAGACGGTCGACGGCATCGAGCGCGTGCCCGAGCCCATCGCAGCGTTGACGACAATCGCACAGCGGCACGCCGCCTCCGCCCGACGGTCGACCGCAGAGGTGATCGCCGCCGCGCAAGCCCAGTTCCCCGCCTTTGAGGCACTGCTCAACACGCACGCACCGGCGAAGTAGCGCTGGAGTTGGACCCGTCAATAATGGAGCCGGATTCTCATGATCGGCAGGCAGGCGGGGCAACGCCGACGCCCGACCGGATGCGATAGTGCCGCGATGAAGGCGGACCTGCACAGTTACTTGAAGGGCGGCCGCGAGTCGCTGCTGTGGAAGCTCGACGGGCTCGGCGAATACGATATTCGGCGTCCGTTGACCCCGACCGCGACCAACCTGCTCGGTCTGGTGAAGCACTCGGCGGCCATGGAGATCCTCTACTTCGGCGTCGTGTTCGGCCGACCGTTCGAAGAGGAACTGCCGTACGTCGGCGACGGGGCGGAGGCCAACGCCGACATGTGGGCAACCGCGGATGAGACCCGTGAGGAGATCGTCGCGCTGTACCGTCGCGCGATCGCCCACGCCGACACCACGATCGAAGCCCTTACACTGGATGAGGTAGGCCACGTGCCGTGGTGGGGCGGTGCAGGGGTCACGTTGCACCACGTCCTGGTCCACGTCATCGCGGAAACACAACGGCACGCGGGCCACGCCGACATCGTGCGCGAACTCATCGACGGCACGGCCGGGCTGCTGCCCAGGAACGACAACCTGCACCCGGCCGACGAGTCGTGGTGGCTGGACTACCGCCAGCGAGTTGAGCAGGCAGCCCTCGACGCCAGCAAACGCGGCAACTAGGTTCGCTGCCGATCGTTCGCCCGCGCTCAGGTTACGGGCGGCCTGCCCGCCTGCCCGCCGGCACGGTCTGCGGCGGCGGCTCATGCGGCGGCAAAGGCGGCGGGCCCGGCCGACGAACGGAGACTCCGCGCCGACGCCCCCGACGCCCAGGCCGAGCCGATCGAGCATTGATCATGGTGACTGAAAAGTGTCGTACACCTGTTCTAGTCTCGGGTCATGGTCGAGGAGTTGGCGCAGGCAGACGACGCGGTCGCCGCCTGCGTCGACGCCGCCACCTGGGCCCTTACCGAGCACGACCTGATCGCCGCGCTCGACGCCGCGCACCGCCTCGAGCAACGCCTCGCCGCCGTGAAGCTAGCCCTGATCCGTGAGCTCGACGGCCGCGGCACCGCCACCGCGCAGGGCGCCTCGTCGACCGCGGTGTGGCTGCGCGAACGGTTGCGCCTCACCATCCCCGCCGCCCGCCGTCTCGTCGACCTCGCCACCGCCCTCGACACCGGCAACCCAGGGGTACGACAAGCGCTAGCCGACGGGCAGATCAGCCTCGATCAGGCCCGGGTCATCGCCTCCACGGTCAACACCGTGCAGACCACCGCTGGTCCCGAGGCGGCCGACAAGGCCGTCGGTGTGCTCACCGACTGGGCCGGGCAGTTCGACCCCACCCACCTGCGCACACTCGGCACCCGCATCCTCGACCACGTCGCCCCCGACCTCGCCGACGCCGCCGCCCGAGCCGCCCTCGAAGCTGACGCACGGCGGGCCACCCGCGACCGACACCTCACCCTCTCCGAGCAGACCGACGGCCGCCTGCGACTCACCGGCATCCTCGATACCGAAACCGCCGGGCTGTTCCGCGCCGCCATCGACCCGTTGAGCACGCCCTCGGGCGCCGATGACTCCCGGTCCGCCGGGCAACGCCGCCACGACGCCCTCGCCGACATCTGCCGACTCGCCCTGCGGACCAGCGAGCTGCCCGAGCACGGCGGCGACCCCGCGCAGATCGTCGTCACCGCCACCTACGACGAACTGACCCGGCAGTTGGGCACTGGCACCCTCGACACCGGCCTGCACCTCACCCCGGAAACGGTTCGCCGCCTTGCCTGCGACGCCACCATCCTCCCCGCCGTCCTCAGCAGCACCGGCCAACCACTCGACGTCGGCCGACAACGCCGTCTCATCTCAGGGCCGGTGCGACGCGCCCTCGTGCTGCGCGACCGCGGCTGCGCCTTCCCCGGCTGTGACCGACCACCACGCTGGTGCCACGCCCACCACATCCACCACTGGGCCGACGGTGGCACCACCAACCTCGACAACAGCGTGCTGCTCTGCGGCCACCACCACCGACACCTGCACCACAGCGACTGGACCGTGCGACTCGCCGGTGACGGCCACCCCGAATTCGTGCCACCTGCCTGGCTCGACCCCGAACAACTCCCCCGCCGCAACCACTACCACCGACGAACGTGAGCACCGGCAGCGTCCAACGATCATGTGCCAGCAGCCCAGCCCAGTACGCCCTACTTCCGTGCGGTTCACCGAGGCGAAGCGAGGTGCGCGGCCAGGGTTCGGCACGCCCCACTCTCACCCAGTCACTCGGGGCGGGGCCGTCCTGCCGCACGCCGCGCCTGTGGTTGACGTGCCAATCGTTACGACGGTGATCGCGTAGTCGCCAGCCAGCCAGCCAACCGTTGGCCGGTGCCGCGTTGGCCGGTGCCGTGCTGATCCGGGCCGCGACCAACCGCCGGCTCGCGGTTCTGCCGTCTGATCGACACCCCGACGTCCAGTCACAGTCGTACGGCCGTTCGGATGCGACGCCGGGCCGTCACGAAATCCGGCGGCGAATCGTCACAGCTGGCGGTTAGTCTTCCTCCGCGCGTCGTCGTCCTGGCACGTCGCGCCCCCGCGCCCGGTTGGCGCGGCATCGCCGCCACCGCCCACCGTCGGCCGGCTCAATCGACTTCAGGAGAGTTAGTGACACAGCAATCCATCGCGACATCGGACAAACTCGACGCTGCGGTGCTCAAGGTGGCGGGCGTCGTCGTCCTTGGCGCGATCATGTCGATCCTCGACGTGACGGTGGTCAGCGTGGCGCTGCCCAAATTCCAGAGCGAGTTCGACGCGTCCTACGCCCGCGTGGCCTGGACCATGACCGCCTACACCCTCGCGCTCGCCACAGTGATCCCGCTCAGCGGGTGGGCGGCGGACCGGTTCGGCACCAAACGGCTCTACATGGTGGCGCTGGCCCTGTTCACTATCGGGTCGGGGCTCTGCGCCATGGCCGACACGATCGGCGAGCTGATCGGCTACCGGGTCCTGCAGGGCCTCGGTGGCGGCATGCTCATGCCGCTGGGCATGACCATCATGACCCGGGCCGCCGGGCCGCACCGGATCGGCCGGTTGATGGCCGTCCTCGGCATCCCGATGCTGCTGGGGCCGATCGGCGGCCCGATCCTCGGTGGTTGGCTGATCGACACCGCGAGCTGGCACTGGATCTTCCTGATCAACCTGCCGATCGGCCTGATCGCCCTGGTCTACGCGCAGGTCGCGCTGCCGAAGGACGCGCCCGAGCCGTCCGAGTCGTTCGACTTCGTCGGCATGCTCATGCTCTCGCCGGGTCTCGCCCTGTTCCTCTACGGCATCTCGTCCCTGCCGGAGGCGGGCACCTTCGCCGAGACCAAGGTCTGGGGCCCGATGCTGGTCGGCGGCGCGCTGGTGGTGGCGTTCGTGCTCTACTCGTTCAAGCCCCGGCACCCGCTGCTCGACCTGCGGCTGTTCCGCAACCGCAGTCTGACCATCGCGTCGGTGACGATGTTCGTGTTCATCATCGCGTTCATGGGCGCGGGCCTGCTGTTCCCGAGCTACTTCCTGCAGGTGCGCGGTGAGTCGACGCTGGCCGCCGGCCTGCTGATGGCCCCGCAGGGCATCGGCGCGATGATCACCATGCCGATCGCCGGCACGCTGGCCGACCGGGTGCCGATCGGGCGTACCGTCCCGTTCGCGCTGGGTCTCATCGTCGTCGGGTTCTTCGGTTTCACCCAGGTCGACCCGCAGACCTCGTACTGGCTGCTCGGCGGGTCGCTGTTCGTGATGGGTCTGGGCATGGGTGGCACGATGATGCCGATCATGACGTCGGCGTTGCGGACGTTGCAGGCGCAGGAGGTGGCCCGCGGCTCGACGCTGGTCAACATCCTCCAGCAGATCGGCGGCTCGGTCGGCGCCGCCGTGATGTCGGTGATCCTCACCAACGAGCTGAACGGCTCTCGGCCGATCCCCGGCCTGGTGGACGAGAGCGGCAAGCCGGTCACCGAGGCCGGGCTGGCCATCGCCTCCCAGCAGCGGCCGGAGCTGCTTCAGCAGATGCCGGTGGACCCGTCGCTCATCGAGCGCGGGCTCGACTTCGCCGCCAAGTCGTTCGCCAGCACGTTCTGGGTCGCGTTCGCGTTGGTCGTGCTCACGCTCATCCCGGCGGCGTTCCTGCCGCGTCGGCGTCAGCCGGCGCAGCTCGACGACCCGCAGGGCGAGCAGGTCAGGACGCCGGTCGTCATCCACTGACCGATCCCGCCGCGCCCGGCACCCACTGAGGTGCCGGGCGCGGCGGGTACGGCGTCAGCGCAATGGACCGTCGCCGGGCCCGTCCGGGTCCTCGACGACGTGGATCGCCGCTTCCTCCGCGCTGGCGGCACCCGCGTCGATGCCGGCGTCCCACGCCACCGACTCGGCCTCGTCGTCCTCGCGGACACCCTCGTCGTAGGCGACGAGACGGCCGGCGCGTGCCTCCGCCTCGTACCCCCGGCGGGTCAGCTCGTCCTCGTCGTCGCCACCCTCGGCGTACGGGTCGACATCCGGCACCTCCTGGGCGAGGTGTTGCTCCAGCGATTCGCCCGCGCGCTCCTCGGCTGGCGTGGTGCCGAACCGGTTTGCCGCCGTCCAGTGGTCCTCGGCGATGATGCCGGTGTCGAGGGGGTCGCCGACCCGGTCGTCGTCGAGGGTGTCGGAGGCGTCCAGGACGCCGTCGTCCTCAACCACGTTCCACTCGTCGACGGAATCCATCCGTTCGGTCTGGCTCACGGTGGTCTCCTCTTCGTCACGGTGCAGCAAAGCGCTCAGCCTATGACCGTGCAACGCGCCAGCATCCCGAGGCCTGCCCGTTGTGACGAACGAACCTCGGGGCGGGCGGCGCCACTGTGGGTCAACGCTTCAGCAGCTCCGCCACAGCGTCGGTGAACTCCACCGGCTGCTCGATGTGCGCGAAGTGTCCGCTTCGCTCCAGCGTCACCAGCCGCGAGTCCGGAAGCCCCGCGTGCAACTGCTCGGCCCAGCGGGGGCCGCAGATGAAGTCGTACGTTCCGACGATCACCACGACGGGCACGGTGATCTCACCGAGGTTCTCCCGCACGTCGAAGGGCGTGGGGTCCTGCGCGCCGGCCGGCGTCGCCCAGATCCGGACGGCCGCCTGAAACGGGGCGAACTCGTCCTGTCGCCCCCAGAAGTCGGCGAAGTACACAGGCAGGGCGGCGCGCAGAGCGGCCCCCAACGACTCGTTGTCAGTCGCGCCGCCGATCTGCGCGAAGGCAGCCGGGACCGCCGCCGCCTCCGGCCGGTCCGGGTGCCGCTGCGGGTAGGCGGCGAGGCCGGCCATGGCCTCGCCCCAGAATTCGGCTCCGGTGACGGGCGAGGTGTCGTACAGGGCGAGGCCCGAGATCCGGTCCGGGTGGGCCAGCGCGTACCGCTGGACGACGAAACCACCGTGCGAGTGCCCGAGGAGGTATACCCGGGGTTCGCCGAGGTGCTCCACGACGGCGTGCAGGAACCGGACATACGTGTCGAGACGGTAATCGTCGGGATTGTCGAGCTGCCCCGACGCGCCAGTGCCCACTGGCTCGACGTAGACCATCGTGAAGTGCGTCTCAAGGCTGGGCGTCCGCAGGTATTCCCACTCGATGCCCGGGCCGCCGGAGTGCGCCACGCAGACCGGGCCGGTGCCGGCGACGTGGTAGACCTGCCGAACGCCATCCACCGTGAACGTGTGGGCGCCGGGTGCGAGGGCGCTGACGTCGTGGCTGGTGAAACCCATGAACTATCTCCCGATCCGAGACCCGCGCGGCGTCCGCCGACACGGCGACTGGTGCATGACGCGGACCAGATGCGCGGGGCGCGGGAAAAGTTCGCTCGGTCGGAGAAGTTTCTTCAGACCAGCGCGGGGACGGGGTGGAAGAGGGTGAGTTGGCGTACCCGGCCCTCGCGCAGCACCTGCAACCACAGCGCTGCGGGTGGGCAGTGCTCCGGGTCGTCGGGTGGGCTGATCAGGTCGGTTTCCCAGATCAGCACGTTGCCGCTGGCCACCACGTTGCGCAGCCGCTGACGTACCCCGGCGGTCAGGTCGCGGTTCATGCCGTTGATCGCCAGATCACGGCCACCGCGCGGGCCGCCCGGCACGATCATCTCGGCTTCCGGCCACCAGCTCTCGCGGACCACCCGCTCGAAGTCGCCGCCCATCGCCGTGGTGATCATGTCGTGGCCCGCCCGCCACCGCGAGTCGTTCGAGGCGGCGACGTCCGTGTGGGCGGCGTCCGCCGCCGCCCGCAGGCCGCCGGCGAGCGCCCGGCGGGCGTGGCTGAGGCGGCTGCGGACGGTGCCGACCGGCACGCCACACACTGCCGCGATCTGGTCGTACGAGGACGCGTCGCTGAAGTACCGCAGCAGGGTGACGAGCCGGTCAGGTTCGGACAGTTGCCCCAGGGAGTGCCACACCCAGTCGCGCATCGCGACCCGGTCCAGTGCCTCCTCCGGGGTGGGTGTGTCGGCGGGGCGGGTGAACCACTCGGGTTCGGCGACCGGGACGGCTCTGGGCCCACGCAACGTCATCCGGCTGTTGTTGCGGACGATGGCTCGCAACCACTGGCCGACGGCGTTCGGGTCGCGGACCTCGCCGATGCGACGCAGGGCGACGACCATCGCGTCCTGCACCGCGTCCTCGGCGTCCGGTCCGTAACCGAGGACGCTCAGCGCGACGGCCCGCATCCCGGCCTCGTGCCGGGCCAGCAGCGTCCCCAGCGCAGCCGCGTCTCCCGCCTGCGCGAGTACGACCAGCTCCCCGTCGCTCTGCGTCACGCCCAGTTCCTCCCCGAAACGCCTGTTCTGAACGCTTGTGCTCCACCAAGCGTACGGCGGACCGGCGTGCCGATGCCCCGGGCCGCCGGCCGTCCTACGCTGCGGACGGGCTGGCGGCGTGGGTCGCCCGGGAGCCGATCTGCCGTAGGTGCGCGATCAACTCCGGAGGCTCGTGCACCTCCATGTCGTAACCGAGGGTCAGCAGGCGCCACGCCAGCCACTCCAGAGTGTCGGCGTTGCTGCGCAGGCTGACGCCGAGCCGGGTCGCCAACTCGCTGCCGGGCCATTCGCGGGGCGTCTGCAACAGCGACAACAGGCCCAGCAGTCGGGCGGGGGTGTCGGACATGATCCCAAAATGCCAGCGATGTGTGCCAGAAGCTGTCCTACATGGGCCGTAGCGTTCCCGGCATGACGCCATTTCGCAGCCCTGGAACGACCCGCCCGCCGGGCTGTTGGCCTGGATGATGCAGACGTTGAAGGAGGTCACCATGACGGTGTCGACGCCGGAGCAGGCCATCGACCGGGACCACCTGCTCACCAATGTGAGCCTCTACCCGGGCAGCCACTTCGTGGCGATGGATGAGCCGCTGGCGCACGCGGCGGTCATCCGCGCGTTCTTCGCGGGCCCGCGATGATCGAGCTGACCTGGGCTCAGGTCTCCGCTCGACGTCTTCAGCGGCACCGGCTCGACCCGTCGGCCGCGCCGACGGCACCGGACGCCGCGCGCGTCGCCGACGTGGTGTCGGCGATCTGCGGCGCGCACGCCCAGATCGCGTCGGCCGCCGAGCTGTCCATCGGGCTGCGGGTGCCGGGCGCGACCCGCGCCCTGGTGCGCCGATCACTGTGGACCGATCGCACAGTGGTCAAGACCCGGGGGCCGCGCGGGACGGTGCACCTGCTCGCCGCGGCGGACCTGCCGATGTGGGTCGGCGCGCTGTCCGCGTTGCCGGCCCCGTCGTGGGAGCGGAGTGTGGTCCTGCTGACGCCCCGGCAGACCGAGCAGGTCCTCGCGGCCATCGCCGACGCGGTCGCCGAGGCCGACCTGACCACCGCCGAGCTGACCGAGGAGGTCGTCGCCCGTACCGGCCCGTGGGCGGGTGACCTGGTCATGGAGGCGTTTCAGGACAAGTGGCCCCGGTGGGTCGCGGCGATGACCGCCGCCACCCGGGCCGGAGTGGTCTGCTTCGGCCCGAATCGCGGTCGGGCCAGCACGTACACCAGCCCAACCCGGTGGCTGCCCGACTTCGCGCCGATGCCCGGCCGGGCTGCTCTGGCCGCCCTCGTCCGCGGCTACCTGCACGCGTACGGGCCGGCCACCCCGGCGCAGTTCGCCCGGTGGCTGGGGGTGCCCACGGGGTGGGGGACGTTGCTGTTCGACTCGCTCGACCTGACCGAGGTGACGGTGGAGGGCACAGGGGCCTGGGTGACCGCCGACGACACCGAGTTCCCCGACGACCGGCCGTCCGGGTTGCGGCTGCTGCCGTACTTCGACGCGTACGCGGTTGGCTGCCACCCCCGCGAACGGCTCTTTCCCGGTGCCGCCGCCGAGCGGGCGCTCGCCGGTGGTCAGGCCGGCAACTATCCGGTGCTGCTGGTCGACGGGGTGGTCGCCGGCGTGTGGCATCAACGCCGTTCCGGCCGCTCGATCCGGGTCACCGTCGAGCCGCTGCGGGCGCTCGGAGCCGCCCAGCAGCGGGCGTTGGGGGAGGAGGTCGAACGGGTTGGCGAGATTCTGGAGGGCAAGGCGTCGCTGACCATCGGCACCGTCAGTGTCGGTCCGCACGCCTGAGGCCACGCCGGTTCACCGCCTGGGCGACGATGGGAGTGTGCACCCCGAACCGGTCGACCACGCGCCCCGGCAGGCGTTCCCCTGGGCGCTCCTGCGCCAACGCTGGGAGGACCTCACCTTCCTGCACTGGGCCGTCGCTCCGGAGGTGGTCGCGCCGTTGCTGCCCGCCGGCACCCGTCCGGACACCCTGGACGGGGTCAGCTACGTCGGCCTGATCGGTTTCCGGATGGTCGGGCTGGGCCTCGGCCGGGGGCCGGGGGTGCCGTACTTCGGCACCTTCTGGGAGACAAACGTCCGGCTCTACTCCGTCGACGACGCCGGCCGCCGAGCTGTCGTGTTCCGCTCGCTCGACGCGTCCCGCCTGCTGCCGGTGCTGGTGGCGCGGGCGACGCTGCGCCTGCCGTACCTGTGGTCGTCGATGCGGTTGGATCGCGACGGCGACCGTCGCACCTACCGCTGCCGGAGACGCTGGCCGGGGCCAGCGGGCGTGACGAGCCGGATGGTGGTGCGGGTGGGGGAGCGGATCGTCGAGCCGACCCCGCTCGAACACTTCGTCACCGCCCGCTGGGGGCTGCACACCCGGGCGTACGGGCGCACGCTGCACCTACCGAACTGGCATCCGAGCTGGCCACTGCACCGGGCCGAGATGCTGCACCTGGATGACGAGTTGGTCGCCGCCGCCGGGCTACCGGCACCGGTCGGGCCACCGGTGAGCGTGCTCTACTCGCCCGGTGTCGGGGTCAGGTTCGGCCCGCCGGTGGCGGCCCGGCCACGCGGTGCCGGGCCGCCGGAGCCTCAGTAGCGGCCACCCTCGGGCGCGGGCAGCGCGTCCAGGTCGGCAAGGTCCTCGGCGCTGAGCCGCACGTCAGCGGCCAAGCAGTTGTCCACCAGGTACTTCGGGGTCTTGGTGCCGGGGATCGGGATGACCTGGTCACCCTGGGCGACCACCCAGGCGAGGGCGACCTGCGCGGGGCTGAAGCCGGCCCGGTCGGCGATCTCCCGGACCCGGGCGACGATGGCGAGGTTGGCGCGCAGCGCGTCCTGCTGGAAGCGCGGCAGGCCGCGCCGGAAGTCGTCGGCGGGCAGGTCGTCGAACGAGGTGAACCGGCCGGCGAGGAAGCCGCGACCGAGCGGGGAGAACGGCAGGAAGGCGATGCCCTGCTCGGCGCAGTACGGCAACACCTCGGTCAACGGGTCGCGCGTCCACAGTGACAACTCGGACTGCACCGATGCCACCGGGTGCACGGCCTGGGCCCGCACGATCTGCGCGACAGTCACCTCGGACAACCCGAGCTGCCGGGCCTTGCCCGCTGCCACGACCTCGGCCATCGCGCCCCAGGACTCCTCGATGGGCACCTCCGGGTCGACCCGGTGCAGTTGGTAGAGGTCGACGTGGTCGGTGCCGAGCCGGCGCAGGCTCTCGTCGATCGCCGTGCGGATGTGCTCCGGGCGGCCGTTGTTGCCGATCTTCGGCAACTTGCCGGTGTCGCCGGTGGGGGAGGTGGCCACCAGGCCGACCTTCGTGGCCAGTACGGCCCGCTCCCGGTGACCGCCGGCCAGCGCTCGCCCGACCAGCTCCTCGTTTGTGTACGGCCCGTACACGTCCGACGTGTCGATCAGTGTCGCGCCCAGGTCCAGTGCCTGTCGGATGACGGAGATCGACGTGTCGTCGTCGTGAGGGCCGGTGATGTCGTAGGCGTGGCTCATGCCCATGCAGCCGAGGCCGATGACGCCGACCTCGGGTCCGGTGCTGCCCAGCGTGGTGGTTCGCATGCGCCCACGCTACGACTGGCCCGGCCGACCCGCACCCGCCGAGCGGGGCATTGATGTTCCCGGGCAGGTGACGACTCTCACCGGATGTGGACTCGGGAGTCCGGTACGGTGAGAGCTAAGCGGACCTGCGAGTCCGGATATGCCTGAGAGTGACCCACGAGGAGCCCCATGACCTACGTACGGATCAGTGACGCCCTGCGCGCTGTGGTCTTCGAGCCGACGCGCGACCTGACCGAGGCGCTCGACGAGTTCTACGCCCCCGACTACACCCACCGCAGCGACGGCGAGACCCTCGACCGGGCCGGATTCGTCGAGATGGTGACCCAGGTCCGCGGTCAGATCGTCAGCGGCACCGTGCGGGTCCTCGACGAGCTGCGCGACGGTCTGCGCTACGCCGAACGACACGTCTACGAGATCACAGTGGCCGACGGGTCGACCGCCCGGCGGGAGATCACCATCTTCGGGACGTACGCCGAGGACGGCCGCTTCCGCCACCTCAGCGAGACGGGTTTCGACCTGCCCGCCTGACCCCACCTCGACCACCAACAAAGAAGAGAGAGCCATGCCCCGCCTTACCGACCCCGACCCGAACACGATTCCGGCCGACGTCCGCGCCGTTCTGTCCGCCCTGCCGCCCGACCCGATGGTCAAGATGCTGACCCACTCGACCGGCACCGTGAACCTCTTCATCCAGCTCGCGAGGGCGCAGTTCACCTCGTTGGAGCTGCCCGCCCGCTCGCGGGAGCTGGTCATCCTCACCGTGGCCGCGCACACCGGGTGCGAGTTCGTGGCGGCCCAGCACGGCCCGATGTCCGCGACGGCCGGTGTCGACGAGCGCACCCGGGGGATCATCAGCAGTCGGGACGTCGACAACCCGCACCTCTGCGCGTACGACCGCACGCTCATCCGGTTCGCCGCCGAGGTGGTGCGGTCACCGCGCGTTCCCGACGACCTCTTCGACCAGGTGCGGCACATCCTCAGCGAGCGCGAGATCGTCGAGGTGCTCCAGGTGATCGGGTACTACTGGTCGTTCGGCCGGGTGGCCACTGTGCTCAACGTCGAACTCAGCACCGTGTACGGCGACGAGCCGCTGCTGACCGACGAGACCGAGCGGGCAGACTGAGGCGATGACCGCGCCGACGCCGAGCGACCCGGATACGCCCCACCGGCGGCTGGACGCCCGTCGCAACCAGGAGCGGGTCATCGCCGCCGCCCGGGAGCTCTTCAGCGAGCAGGGTCTCCAGGTGACGGTGCCGCAGGTGGCGGAGCGGGCCGGGGTGGGTCGCGCGACTGTGTACCGCAGCTACCCCAGCAAGGAAGACCTGATCGTCGCTGTCGTCCAGCGGCAGTTCGAGGAGTTGGAGCAGCGCATCCGTGCTGCGCTCGACGGCGTCGACGCGTACCGGGAATGGTGTTCCTTCGTGCCCGACCTGTTCGGACGCCTCGCCCGCGACCGGGTCCTCGCCGACGCGTTCTTCGAGGGCCGGCTGGTGCCCGCCGCGCGCATCCTGGAACTGATCGGGCAACTGGTGGCGGCAGCCCGAGCGTCCGGCAAGATCCGTCCGGACGCCGGGGAGCTGGACATCCGGGTAATCCTCTGCGGAGCGGTCCGGCAGCTCATCGTGCTCGACGAGCGAGACCCGGCGGTGTGGCGCCGCTACGCCGACCTCGTGCTCAACGCGCTGCGCCCCTGACGGCCACGGCTGACACTGGGAGAAGGCTAGGCCGACGAGCCGACACCCCACGGACCGAGGAGTGGATCGATGACGAAGGTGACGACCGGGGCGACGATGTCGTTGGACGGCTACATCGCGGACGCGTCCCATGGCGGCTTCGAGTATCTCTTCCAGTGGTACGAGAACGGCGACGTCGAGACGCCGACGGTCGACCCCGAGCTGACCTTCCGGACGTCCGCCGCGAGCGCCCGGCACCTGCGGGCTCGCACCGAACGGACCGGCGCGCTCGTCGTCGGCAGGAGGCTCTTCGACATCACCAGCGGGTGGGGTGGCCGGCATCCGTTGGACGTGCCGGTCGTGGTTGTCACGCACAGCGTGCCGGAGGGCTGGGCGCCCGAGAACGACTCCTTCGTCTTCGTCACCGACGGCATCGAGAGCGCCATCGCCCGGGCGAAGGCGATCGCCGGCGACAAGGAGGTCGGCGTCAACGGCGGCACCATCGCCGCCCAGGTCGTCGAGGCCGGCCTGCTCGACGAGGTGCACGTCGACCTCGTCCCGGTCCTGCTCGGCGCCGGCATCCCGCTCTTCGCCGACCTGAGGATCGCGCCACTTCAGCTGGACGGCCCGTTCAGCGTCGTCGAGGGCGATGGCGTCACCCACCTGGCCTACCGGGTACGCCCAGCGGCCTGAGCGCCGCGGGGGCCAGCGCCCCACCTTGCTCCCATAGTCATTGATCGATATTGTGCGCGCAGGCGCCGCCCCGCCTCAGACCACCACCGTCGATCCGAAGCGGGTTCCGCATGCGCACACTGAGACTTGTCACGACCCTGGCCGTCGCCGGCCTGCTCGCCGGTGGGGTGGCAGTGGTCGCCGCCACACCGGCCAGCGCGGCGAGGGCCGTGTTCTCGGTGACGAACAACTGGGGCAACGGCTACCAGGGGCAGGTCACCGTCACCAACGACACCTCCGCACCGATCACCAGCTGGCGGGTCGAGTTCGACCTGCCGTCCTCCTCGACGGTCAGCCAGTCGTGGAACGCGCAACAGACGACCTCGGGCAGCCACTACACCTTCGCCAACGTGTCCTGGAACGGCACCCTCGCCGCCGGGGCCTCCACCTCGTTCGGCTTCCTCGTCAACGGCACCGGCACCCCGGTCAACTGCACTGTGAACGGCGCGTCCTGCGCCGGCGGCCCGCCCCCGACCACGCCGCCGCCTACCACGCCGCCCCCGACCACCCCGCCGCCGACCACCGGCACGCCTGTCGAGCGACACGGGCAACTGCGGGTCTGCGGCACCACGATGTGCGACAGGTCCGGCGCGCGGGTGCAGCTGCGGGGCATCAGCAGCATGTGGCTCAACTGGGAGACGGCCCCGTACGCCGAGAACCTCTCCGCGTTGACGTGGATGCGCGACAACTGGAATCTCCAGGTGATCCGCGCGGCCATGGGCGTGGAGCCGGCGGGGGCGTACCTCAGTGACCCGGCCAAGGCGCGCGCGCAGGTGGAGACCATCATCAACAACGCGGTCACCGCCGGGGTCTACGTGATCGTCGACTGGCACGCGCACGAGGCGCAGAACAACCAGTCCCAGGCGGTGGCGTTCTTCGGTGACCTGGCCCGCCGGTACGGCCACCTGCCCAACGTCATCTGGGAGCCCTACAACGAGCCGCTCCAGGTGAGCTGGACCAATGTCATCAAGCCGTACCACCAGGCGGTGGTGTCCGCGATCCGCGCCGCCGACCCGGACAACATCGTCGTGCTCGGCACCCCGACCTGGTCACAGGACGTGGACGTCGCGGCGGCCAGCCCGGTCACCGGCACCAACCTGATGTACACCCTGCACTTCTACTCCTGCACGCACGGGGCGTCGCTGCGCGCCAAGGGCGACGCGGCGATCCGCGCGGGCCTGGCGCTGTTCGTCACGGAATGGGGTGCCAGTAACGCCGACGGCGGCCTCGACGGCCGGTCCTGTCTGCCGGAGGCGCAGTCCTGGATCGACTGGATGAAGGCGAACGGCATTTCCTGGACGGCCTGGAAACTCGACGTCGGCACCGACACCACCAACCTGCTCAGCCCGGGGGCGCCGGTGACCGGCGGGTGGACCAACCACCTGCACGGCCACGCGCCGTTCGTGGTGGCGAACATGAGGTGATCCCGGCGGCGCCTTGACCGGGACTGTTCGAATCGAGACTGCTGATGTCGGGGTGTCCAGGCCGGCGGGACACCCCGACATCACCCCCCAGCACGACCACCGTCGCAGGGTCAGGGGGTGAAAGCCCGCCGGTACGCGGTAGGGGTGGTGGCGAAGGCCCGCTGGAAATGCGCCCGGAGGTTGGTCGCCGTGCCCAGGCCGGTGCGCCGTGCGATCTCGTCGATGGTGATTGCGCCGTCCTCGAGCAGAGTGCAGGCGGCGCGCAGCCGTTGCTGGATCAGCCAGGCTCGTGGGCTCATCCGGAGCCGACTCTGAAAGGCGCGGTGCAGCGTACGGCTGGACATCACACCCTGCCGGGCAAGGTCCGCGACGGTGATCGGGCGGTGCAGATTGCCGCTCGCCCAAGCGGTGACAGCGGCCAACTCGTCGTCCGGACCCGTTACGTCGACCGGAATGAACTGGGCCTGACCGCCGGCCCGGTGCAGTGGTGTGACCATGTGCCGGGCCCGTTGGATGGCGACAGCCTGCCCGTGGTCGCGGCCGACGAGGTAGAGGCACATGTCAAGACCGGCGGCGAGTCCGGCGCTGGTGAGCACCTCACCTTCGTCGATGTAGAGCGCACCCGCGTCCACTGACACCAGTGGGTGCTCGTGGGCGAGCGCGTCGGCGTGCGCCCAGTGGGTCGTCGCGCGGCGGCCGTCGAGCAGACCGGCCTGGGCCAGCGCGAAGGCACCGGTGCAGATCGACGCGATGCGAGCGCCACGACGGTGGGCGAGCCGCAGCGCTTCGAGGGCGCGCGCCGGCGCCGGGCCACGGCGGAACCCGGGCACGATCACCGTGTCGGCGTCGTCGAGCGCGTCAAGCGTCGCGGCGACGGTCAGCTCCAGACCGGCGGTGGTGGTGGTGACCGAGCCACCGTCCAGTGCGCACACAGTCATCGCGTACCGACCGTGGCCCTCGTGGCCGAACACCTGCGTCGCGATGGTCAGATCGAAGGCGACGACTCTGGGCAGGGCGAGAACGGCGACCCGATGCGTGGCGGAACTCTTACGCATGATGGCAAGGATGCCACTCGTCGCCGCCCGTTCGACGGGAGATTCTGGGCCGTATGCGAATCGAGATCGTGGTGTTCGACGGCTTCGACGAACTGGACGTCTTCGGGCCGTTCGAGGTGTTGTCGATGGCCGGTTTCGACGTGGCGCTGGTCGCCGTCGAACGGTCGGGGCTGGTCACCAGCATGCGGGGCGTCCAACTCCAGGTCCCCGAGGTGCTGGGTCAGGCCGACGGTGTGATCGTCCCGGGTGGCGGATGGCTGAACCGGGCGCCCGAGGGTGCCTGGGCGCAGGCGCAGCACGGTGTGCTGCCGGCGAGGCTGGCCGCGCTGGCACCATCGGCCCGGTGGATGGCGTCGGTGTGCACCGGTGCGCTGGTGCTCGCGTCCGCCGGCCTGCTGACGGGTCGGCGGGCGACCACCAACCGCAACGCGTACGACGAGTTGCGCGCGCACGACGTCACAGTCCTCGACGAGCGGGTGGTCGACGACGGTGACCGGGTCACCGCCGGCGCGCTGTCGGCCGGACTCGATCTGGGCCTGTGGCTCACGGAACGGGAACTCGACGCCGCCACCGCCAACCGGGTCGCCGCGGCCATCGAGTACCGGACTGCGCGACGCTGAGCAGCGCGAACAGAACGGGCGCGTCACCTTAACGCGCCGGAAACACCCCCGGTACCAACCCTGGGAACGCTCGTCGGACAGCCAGACCACCGACACGCGAACCGGGGTGACAATGGCCGACAACACCACGAACGCGCCGACGTACGACGAGCCGGTGGGCCGGTCCGGCAACGGCCGGACGCTGCCCACCCCCCGTACGAATCCGGTCCTGTCGCTGGACGACGGCGACCCGGCGGACCTGGCCACGATCGGGGTGGAAGAGGAGTTCCACGTCGTCGACCTGCACACCCGGGAGTTGGTGCCCCGCGCCGGGGAGTTGCTCGACCGGTTGCCGGCGGCCTCGTTCACCGCCGAACTGCACCGCAGCGTGGTGGAGACCAACACCGCTGTCTGCCGCACCCTGGACGAGATCCGCGCCGAGCTGACCCGGCTGCGTCAGGCGGCCGTCCAGGTCGCCGACCGGGCCGGTCTGGGCATCGTGGCGGCCGGTACGGTGCCGCTGCGCGCCGACGGCGACCCGAGTGTCACCCCCACCTCCCGCTACCGGCGGATGCTCGACGAGTATCAGATGCTCGCCCGGGAGCAGTTGATCTGCGGCGCGCAGGTGCACGTCGGTGTCTCCGACCGGGACCTGGCGGTGGCGGTCACCCGCCGGGTCCAGCCGTGGCTGCCGGTGCTGCTCGCCCTCTCCACCAGCTCGCCGTACTGGATGGGTCAGGACAGCGGCTACGCCAGCGTCCGCTCCCTGGCCTGGCAGCGCTGGCCCACCGCCGGTGACCCGGGCGAGGTGACCAGCGCCGCCGACCACGAGGCGCTGGTCGCCGAGCTGATCTCTTCCGAGACCATCACCGACCCCGCCATGATCTATTTCGACGTCCGGCCGTCGGCGCACGTGCCCACAGTGGAGCTACGGATCACCGACGCCAACCCCGACGTCGAGACCATCGTCCTGCTCACCGGTCTGTTCCGGGCGCTCGTCCGACGGGAGGTCGCCGCCCTGCGCGCCGGTGTGGAACGCACTGCCGTGCGACCACCGGTACTGCGCGCCGCCGTGTGGCGGGCCGCCCGCTCCGGATTGGAAGGTGACCTGCTCGACCTGCCCCGGTCGGCCCGACCGGTGCCGGCCGCCCAGGCGGTCCGCCGCCTGGTGACCGACCTGCGCCCACAGCTGGTGGCGACCGGGGACTGGGAGCAGGTCAGCGAGCTGACCCGGTACGCGCTGGAACGTGGCAGCTGCGCCGCGCGGCAGCGGCGGGCGTACGAGCGACGGGGCCGGTTGGCCGACGTGGTCGACCTGCTGCTCGACGAGACCCGGGGCCGGGTCCGTGCTCCGCTGCCGGGTGCGCCGACACCGCCGGCGCTGCCCACGTACGTCGACGCCGGCGACGAGGTCTTCGGACCGGCCGGACCGCAACCGGCGTACGCCCCGATGCTCGCGGCCCTGCGCCAACTCGGCGCCGGGGCCCTGCGTCAACGCGAACACGACCGGGACGAGGAGCAGCGGGCCAGAGGCGTGACGTTCAGCGTGGCCGGCGAGGCGAGCACCCGGCTCTTCCCGGTCGACCTGGTGCCCCGGGTGGTGCCCGCCGCCGACTGGCGGAGCCTGCGGACCGGCCTGGTGCAACGCGCCCGTGCCCTCGACGCGTTCCTGCGCGACGTCTACGCCGACCGGGCCGTGGTGGCCGACGGTGTGGTGCCGGCGTGGGTGGTGGAGTCCTCACCCGGGCTGCGCCCGACAGGCGCGCTCATGGGCCGTCGGGGCACCCGCGCCCAGGTGTCCGGCACCGACCTCGTCCGGGACCCGGACGGCGGCTGGTACGTGCTGGAGGACAACCTGCGGGTGCCCTCCGGGATCGGCTACGCGGTGCAGAACCGTCGGCTGACCCAGGCGGTGTTGCCGGAGCTGCCGGTGCCGGAGGATCTGCTGCCCGCCGACGAGACGCCGGCGATGCTGTACCGGGCGCTGGTCGCCGCCGCGCCCGCCGCTGCCGACGACCCCGCCGTGGTGGTGCTCAGCGGCGGCCCCGGTGACCCGGCGTGGTTCGAGCATCGGCTGCTCGCCGACGAGATGGGGGTTCCGCTGACCGAAACCAGCGACCTGCTGGTGGAGGAGGGTCGGGTCCGACTGGTCCGCGAGGGCTGCCGCCGCGAGGTCGACGTGATCTACCTGCGGATGGACGAGGAGGCGCTGCTGCACGCGCCCGGCGCGGACGGGGTGCCGCTGGGCTGGCCGCTGCTCGCCGCAGTGCACGCCGGGCGGCTCACGCTGGCCAACGCGCTGGGCAACGGTGTCGGTGACGACAAGGCGCTGTACGCGTACGTGCCCCGGCTGATCGAGTACTACCTGGGCGAGAAGCCGCTACTCGGGGACGTGCCGACGTACCTGTGTGGGCTGCCCGAGCAGCGGGCCGAGGTGCTGGGCCGGCTCGACGAGCTGGTGCTCAAGCCGGTCGACGGGTACGGCGGTGACCGGGTGGTGATCGGCCCCCGCGCCGAAATGGAGGAGTTGGCCGCCGTCCGGGAGCAGATCCTCGCGGCCCCGCACCGGTGGATCGCCCAGGAGATGATCGCGCTGACCACCCACCCGGTCTTCGACGGCACGGCGCTGGCTCCCCGTCACGTCGACCTGCGGGCGTTCGTGTTCCTCGGTGACACCGCCGAGGTCGCGCCGGTGGCACTGACCCGGGTGGCTCCGGCCGGCAGCATGATCGTCAACTCGTCGCGCGGCGGCGGGTCGAAGGACACCTGGCTGCTCGGTGGAGCCGACGAACAGTCGGCGTAACCGACGCTTGACCCACCCGTCATCGGGACGCAACCCGGGCCGCCAAGCCTGGACCGGTCAGCGGCCCCCAGCGGATCCAGCCGATGAGAGGTGTACGCCATGTGCGGTATCGGAGGCGAGTTCCGCCTCGACGGAGCGCCGCCGGACCTGGCCGCCGTCGAGCGGATGCTCCCCGCCCTGGCCTCCCGGGGCCCCGACGGCGAGGGTCGGTGGCAGCACGGGCCGGTGGCCCTGGTGCACCGCCGGCTGCGCATCATCGACCTGTCCGACGCGGGCGCCCAGCCGATGGTCGACACCGAGCTGGGTCTGGCCACTGTCTTCAACGGCTGTATCTACAACTACCGGGAGCTGCGCGACGAGCTGACCACCGCCGGCTACTCCTTCCGGTCCACCTCGGACACCGAGGTGATCCTCAAGGCGTACCACAGGTGGGGGGCGGCCTGCGTCGAGCGGTTCTACGGGATGTTCGCGTTCGCCCTGGTCGAGCTGGCCACACACACGATGGTGCTGGCCCGGGACCGGCTCGGCATCAAACCGCTCTACCTGGCCGAAGGGCCGGGCCGGGTGCGCTTCGCCTCGACAGTGCCGGCGTTGCTCGCCGCCGGTGACGTGAACACCGACCTCGACCCGGTGGCGCTGCACCACTACATGAGCTTCCACTCGGTGGTGCCGCCGCCGCGCACGATCCTCGCCGGGGTCCGCAAGCTGCCGCCGGCCACCGTGCGGGTGATCACCGCAGACGGCCGGAGCACCGACACCATCTACTGGCGGCCGGAGTTCAACCGGGCCGCCGTCCCCGCCATGTCCGCCAACGAGTGGCAGGAACGGCTCATGGCGGCGTTGCGCACCGCCGTACGACGGCGGATGGTCGCCGACGTGCCGGTCGGCGTGCTGCTCTCCGGCGGTCTCGACTCCAGCCTGATCGTCGCCCTGCTGGCCGAGCAGGGCCAGACCGGCCTGGCCACCTTCAGCATCGGCTTCGAGGCGGCGGCGGGGGAGAGCGGCGACGAGTTCCACTACTCCGACCTGATGGCCCGCCACTTCGACACCGACCACCAGCAGATCCGCATCGGCGCGAAGCGGTTCGTCCCCGCCGTGCACCAGGCCATCGCGGCGATGAGCGAGCCGATGGTCAGCCACGACTGCGTAGCGTTCCACCTGCTTTCCGAGGAGGTCTCGCAGCGGATCACGGTGGTGCAGTCCGGCCAGGGCGCCGACGAGATCCTCGCCGGCTACGACTGGTACCCGCCGATGGCCAACGTGGCCCGCGCGGACGCCGTCGAGGCGTACGCCCGGGTGTTCTTCGATCGTCGCCACGACGCGCTCGGCGGGCACCTGGCGCCCGAGTGGATGCTCGACCACGCCGCCAGCCTGGAGTTCGTCGCCGCGCACTTCGGCGCGCCCGGAGCGGACACCGCGCTGGACGCGGCGCTGCGCCTGGACAGCCTGGTGATGCTCGTCGACGACCCGGTCAAGCGGGTCGACAACATGACGATGGCCTGGGGGCTGGAGGCCCGGGTGCCGTTCCTCGACCACGAGGTGGTCGAGCTGGCCGCGGCCTGCCCACCGGCCCTGAAGCTGGCGCAGGGCGGCAAGGGGGTGCTGAAGGCGGCGAGCCGGGGCATCGTCCCGGACGAGGTGATCGACAGGCCGAAGGGCTACTTCCCGGTGCCCGCCATCCGGCACCTCTCCGGTCCACTGCTCGACGACGTGCGGGACGCGCTGACCGCCGGACCGGCGCGCGAGCGGGGCCTGTTCCGCAAGGACTACCTGGAGGAGTTGCTGGACGCGCCGAACGCCCGGCGGACCACGCTGGGCTCCAACGCGCTCTGGCAGCTCGGGCTGCTGGAGCTCTGGTTGCAGCGGATCGGGGTTTAGATGAGCGTACGGATTGAGCCGCCGCGCACCACCCGGCGGCCCCGACCCGCCAGCCACCGGCCGGTGCCGCCGCCGGTGCCGATCAGCGAGGACTTCGCCCCCGCGCCGTCCCCCGACGGCCGCCGGGTGGCGTTCCTCTCGGACCGGGCCGGCACGCCCGGCGTCTGGGTCTGCCAGGTCGACGCGGGTGAGCCCGTCGCGGTGCCAGTCGGTGACGAGCCGGTCCTCGCGCTGAGCTGGTCCCCGGACGGCCGGTGGTTGGCCTGTGTCGTCGCCCCCGGTGGCGCGCCCCGCACCGAGCTGTGGGTGCTGCGCCCGGACGGTACGCGACGTCACCAGGTCGCCGGGTTCGGTCGCCGCAGCGCCGCGCTGGCTGGCTGGCTGCCGCACGGCGCGGTGCTGGCGGTCACCGAGACCGACGAGCACGGGCAGGCCCTGCTGGTCGACGCGGCCACCGGGCACCGGCGGGTGCTCGCTGAGGGCGACCTGCTCACCCTCCTGGACGTGACCCCGGACGCTGCTGTGGCGCTGCTGCGCCGTGGTCCCCGTAACGCCCGCTGGCTGGAGGTGCTCGACGTGGCCACCGGCGTTCGGCGGCGGTTGTTCCCGGACACCGGGCGGGGCAGCACCGACCAGGGCTGGTTCGGCCCGGACGGAACGTGCGTGCTGGCCCGCACCGACGCGTACTCCGAACTCGCCGCGCTGGTGCGGGTCGACCTGACCCGACCGGAGCAGCCGCCGACCCGGCTCGCCGGGCGACCGGACGCCGAGCTGGAACACGTCACGCCCAGCGCGGACGGGCAGCGCGGCGCGTTGCTGTGGAACACCTACGGCGGGCGCAGCGAGCTGAGCCTGCTCGACTTCGCCAGCGGTGTGCAGCGGGCCGTCACCGCCCCCGGCGAGGTGCTCGGCGACGCCGTCTTCGCCGCCGACGGCGGACTGCTCTGCCTCACCGCGCAGGGGCCGGTGCAGCCCCGGGAGTTGTGGCTGGTCGACCCGTCAACCGGGGTGCCGCGCCCGCTGCGGCCGGCCACCGCCCCGCGCTGTGACGATGCCGGTGTCGCACCGCACCTTCTCGACCTGCGCGCCCGGGACGGGCTGGCGCTCTCCGGCTGGCTCTACCGCCCGGCCGGGCCGGGCCCGTGGCCGACCGCGATCAGCCTGCACGGTGGCCCGGAGGCGCAGGAGCGTCCCGGCTACAACCCGCTGTTCCAGGCCCTGGTGGCAAAGGGCATCGCGGTCTTCGCGCCCAACGTCCGTGGGTCGTCCGGGTTCGGCCGCTCGTTCGTCGCCGCCGACAACCTCGCCGGCCGCTTCGGCGCGATCGCCGACGTGGCGGCCTGCGCCGACTTCCTCGTCGACGCTGGCGTCGCCCGGCCCGGCCAGCTCGGCTGTCTGGGTCGCTCCTACGGCGGATACCTGGTCCTCGCGGTGCTGGTGAACTTCCCCGGGCTGTTCGCCGCCGGGGTCGCCGAGTGCGGCATCTCCGACTTCCGGACCTTCTTCGCCGGCACCGAGCCGTGGATCGCCGCCGCCGCCGTCAGCAAGTACGGCGACCCGCGCCGGGACGCCGACCTGCTGCGCGACCTCTCCCCGCTGACCCACATCGACCGGCTGGACGTGCCGGTGCTGCTGATCCACGGCGCCAACGACACGAACGTGCCGGCCGGCGAGTCGGCGCAGGTCGCCCAGGCCCTCGCCGACCGCGGTGTGCCGCACGGGCACCTGGTGCTCGCCGGGGAGGGGCACGACTTCCTGTCCCGGACCAACGCCGAGGCGGCCCGTGCGGCCACCACCGGCTGGCTGACCCGGCACCTCGCCGCGACCGCGGGCGTCTTCGGCTGAGGCGTTATCCTGCGCCGGTGGAGGTCGCGGCGCAGGACGAGCGGTTGGCCGCGGACCTGGGTCGCTGGCTGGCCGAGGTGACCTTCGTCGACCTGGACACCGACGAGGTCACCGCACGGGTGATCGACTCGGTGGTGCGGTGGGCGCAGGCCCAGGGCTGGCGGGTCTACCGGCGTGCGCCAAGCGTGCTGCCGTTGCCACCGCCGCTGGAGCAGCGACACTCGGTGCTCGACGTGGCGTGTGCCCGTCCGGACGGCCCACCCGTCGTGGTGGAGGTCGACCACACCGACCGGGCCCGTACGGTGCAGAAGCTGCGCGCGGAGGCGGACGCCGGCCGGATCCCGATCTGGGTGCGGTGGGGCGTCGGGCGTTTCACGCCGCCGCCACCGCCGGTGCGGATGGTGACCGTCGAGGTGACCCGGCGGGCCGGGCCGGCGGGGCGCGGGCGGCTGCACAGCCGCGGCGGTGACCGCCCCGCCCCGGCCCACTCGACCGGCGGCGGCACTGTCACCCCGCAGGCGCTGCCGATCCCGTCGACCGACCCGGCGCGGGGCCCCGTCGACGACGCGGGTAAGAGCACCTGAAGCGAATCGTAAGCGGGCTCCGGCAGAGTTCTGGGTGTCACCGGAGAGCACGACAGACACCCAGGAGATCCCGATGCGCAAGCTCATCAACTCGACCTACATCACCCTCGACGGCGTCATCGAAAACCCGATGTGGACCATGCCGTACTTCGACGAGGAGGCCGCCAGCCTGGCCGGGGCGCAGACCGAGGAGGCCGACGCGATGCTGATGGGCCGGGCCACCTACGACGGCATGTCCGCCGCATGGCCGACCAGGGACGAGAGCGACCCGACCACTGGCGCCGCGTACTTCAACAACGTCAAGAAGTACGTCGCCTCGACCACCCTGACCAACCCCACCTGGAACAACACGGAGGTGCTCCAGGGCGACCTGGTCGAGGCGGTCACCGCGCTCAAGGCCCGGCCGGGCAAGAACATCATCCAGTACGGCTTCGGCTCGGTCACCGCCGAACTGCTCCGGGCGGGCCTGGTGGACGAGGTTCGGTTCTGGATCCACCCGGTGCTGGAGGGCGGCCCCAGCCTCACCACGCCGCTGGCCGACGTCAAGGCGTCGTTCGACCTGGTCGACACCCGGGTGCACAAGAGCGGCGTGATCGTCGCCTCGTACCAGCCGAAGGTGTCCTCCTGAGCACCGGTCAGAGCTGGGCCCGGGCCTCGCCCGGGCTCAGCTGCGCGCCCTCGGCGAGCAGCGCGTCGAAGCGTTCCGGCCCGAGTTCGGCCCGCAGTCGTGCTGTCGTCCGGTCGGTGTCGTCGCGTTCGGCCGGAGCGGCGGGGGACCGCGTGGCGAGTCGGGCGGCGGCTGCGGCGCCCAGCAGTCGGGCGGCGACCTCGGGGGAGCGGACCGCCGCCGCCATCCCCTCCAGCGGGCCGACCGCGTCGCGCATCGTCGCCATCGCCTCGGCGGCCTCGAACGCCTCGATGTGCAGGGCCAACGCGGCGTCCGGGTCGCCGCCCTGCTCGACCGCGTAGCCCAGCTCGACCAGCACCATCGGCAGGTAGAGCGCGGATTGGCTCTCGCCGCGGCCCAGGTCGGCGAGGTGGCTGAGGTGGGTGACGGCCAGATCGAGCTTGCCGTCGCGGCGGGCGGCCAGCCCGAGGCTCATCTCCGCGAAAATCAACGCTCCGGGCGAGCCCTGGTCCACCGCCAGGTCGTAGGCGCGTTCGGCCAGTTCCCGACCCTGCGCGTAGTCGCGGGTCTGCACGGCGAGCCAGGCCAGCCAGGACAGCTCGGCGCAGACCTGCGGCCACAGCGCCAGCTCCTCGGCCCAGCGCAGCCCGTCGCGGTGCAGCGCGGCGGCGCGCTCGTGCTCGCCGCGCATGTCGGCCAGCCCACCCACCCACTCGGTCGCCCGGAGCCGACCCCACCGGTCGCCGAGGTCGGCGAAGAGCGCGGCGCTGCGGGTCGCGGTGCGCTCCAGGGTGGCCTGGTCACCGTTGGCGTGGGCGATGTGGGCCAGGGAGGTGAGCGCCGCCGCCTCGGTCCACGGATCGGTTGCGGCGGTGGGCAGCAGCTCCGACACCAGGGCCAGGTCGCCGTGTTCGATCACCGCGTTGGCCGCGAACCACGCGGCGTGGCTGCCCGGGTCGGCGGCCACTGCGGCGCGTACGTCCTCCGGTGCGATCACCTCACCCTGCGACAGAGCGAAACCGACCCGCCAGGGTGCCGCGCGGGCCTCCTGCTCCGGGTCGCCGGGCACGGCCAGCGCCCGCCGTGCCTCGGTGAGCCGGCCGCGCAGGAACCAGTACCAGCTCAGTGCGACAGCCAGGCGCAGCCCGCCACCGTGCGCCAGCGCCGACCGTAGGTTCGCCAGCTCGGTGTCGAGAAGTGCCAGCCACCGCTGCTGGTCGGCCCCGCGCAGCCCGGGGTCGGCCCGTTCGGCCAGCTCGGTGTAGTAGGTGGCGTGCCGCCCGCGTACCTCGTCGGCGTCGGTGAGGCGGTCCAGGCAGAACGCGGCCACCGATTCGAGCAGCCGGTAGCGGGGGGCCGCACCGGAGTCGTCGAGCACCACAAGCGACCGGTCCACCAGCCGGGCGAGGACGTCCAGGTCGGTTCGGCAGACCTGTTCGGCGGCCTCCGGGGTGCAGCCGTCCGGGAACACCGCCAGTTGGGCGAGCACCACCCGGTCGGACTCGTCCAGGAGGTCCCAGCTCCAGCCGATCACCGCGGTGAGTGTCCGCTGTCGAGGTGGCACGTCCCGCTGCGCGGTGGTGAGCAACCGGAACCGGTCGTCGAGCCGGTCCACCACCCCGCGTACGCCCAGCGCGCGGACCCGGGTCGCGGCCAGCTCCAACGCCAGCGGCAGACCGTCGAGGCGGCGGCAGAGTTGGGCCACCGCTGTCGCGGTCTGCCCGTCGAGGCGGAAACCGCGCTGCTGCGCTGCGGCGCGGGCGACGAACAACCGGGCCGCCGCCGAGCGCCGGACCGCGTCCAGGTCACCGTCGTCCGGCACCGGCAGTGGGGGTACCTCCCAGATCAGCTCACCGGTCAGCCCGAGTGGCTCTCTGCTGGTGGCCAGCACGCTCACCCCGGGCACGTCGCGCAGCAGCCGGGCGACCAGCTCGGAGACCGGTTCGATGACGTGTTCGCAGTTGTCCAGCACGAGCAGCAGCTGCCGGTGCCGCAGGGCCGTGACCACCCGGTCGGCGGGGGACTGGGTCGTTCCGGCGGCCTCGTGGGCGCCCAGGGCGGCGAGCACCTGTTCGGCGACGCGGGCGTCGCCGGCCGGGAGTGGTGCCAGCTCGACCAGTCGGACACCGTCCGGATAGGACGTCGCTCGGGCCGTCTCGGTGGCCAGCCGCGTCTTGCCGACGCCACCTGGCCCGACCAGCGTGACCAGTCGTTGCCGGGGCAGCAGCGCCAGTAGCTCGGCCAGCGCCTCGTCCCGCCCGATCAACTCGTCGAGCGGGGCCGGCAGGTTGTTCCGGATGGTCGCCGCCCTCGGCGGGGCGTTCAGGCCGGCGTCCTGTTCGAGGATCCCGCGGTGCAGGGCGACCAGCTCCGGGCCGGGGTCGAGGCCCAGCTCCTCGGCGAGCCGGGCCCGCAGCTCGGCGTAGCTCTCCAACGCCTCGGACTGGCGGCCGGCCGCGTACAACGCGCGCAACTGCACCGCCCGCAGGCCCTCGCGCAGCGGATGCCTGGCGACCAACTCGGCCAGGTCCGCGGCCACCAGGTCATGCTCGCCCCGGGCCAGCCGGGCCTGCGCCAGCCGCTCCTGAACGACGAGGCGCTGCTCGGCGAGGCGGGCCGCCTCGGCGCGCACGAACTCGGCGTCGGCCACGTCGGCGTACGCCTCGCCGCGCCACAACGCGAGGGCCTCGGTCAGCCGTTCGACATCGGCGCAGCGGGCCAGCTCGTCGAAGCGGCCGACGTCGACCGTGTCGACCCGCAGCAGGTAGCCGGGTGGCCGGGACTCGACAAGCTCGCGGGCGCCGGGCTCGGCGTCGTTGAGCGCCTTGCGGAGCTGAGACACCCGCACCTGGAGGGCTCCGGCCGGATTGGCGGGGGCGTCGTCACCCCACAGGTCGTCGATGAGGCGGTCCGCCGAGACGACCTGGTTGCGGTTGGCCAACAGGTCGGCCAGTAACGCCCGTACCTTGGTGCCGGGCACCACCACCGGCTCGCCGGCGTCCGTGGTCACGGCGAGCGGCCCGAGCACCCCGAACTGCACGGCGGTCATCCTAGCGCCGGCAACGCGACCCGAAGTGGACCGTAAGCGCGCCGACCAACTCCGCGATCTTGCGCTTTGTGCAGTGCCATAAGGCGCGAAAGCCGTGTAGCGGCCACAGAAAGTGCAAGATCGCGGGGAGGGGGGCTCGCGTCGCGGCCCGGCGCGAAGGTTCGCCACTCCTGGTCGTGGCGTGTGGGCGGATTAACGGGTAGAAACATCTCAACCCCTTCCGGCCCGGCCCAACCTCCGGCGGCAAGGGTCAGAGAGCGCTCTCACCGCCCCCAGCTGCGCCGGAAGTACGCCCCGGCCAGCGGAGAGGACGAACCACATGACAACCCCGTCCCGAGACGTGCGCCGGAGATCCGGTCGTACCCTCCTGCTCGCTCTGGTCTTGACCACCGCCACCACGATGACCAGCACGGCGGCCAGCGCCGGCCGCCCGACGCACGGCGCACCCGACTTCGGCCCGAACGTGACGATCTTCGACCCGTCGATGCCGGTCGGCGAGATTCAGCAGACCCTCGACGCGGCGCACGCCCGCCAGGTCGACAACGAGATGGGCACGGAGCGGCACGCGTACCTGTTCAAGCCCGGCACGTACGGCACGGCCGCGCAGCCGTTGCAGGCCAAGGTCGGCTACTACACCGAGGTGTCCGGCCTGGGCGCCTCGCCCACCGACGTCACAATGAACGGCAAGATCGAGGTCTACAACCGATGCCTGGCCGACGGGGGCACCGGCAACTGCCTCGCGCTGGTGAACTTCTGGCGCACCCTGTCCAACCTCTCGCTCACCATCAATGCGGCCGGTCAGGACGACTGCCGGTCGACGGCGAACTTCTGGGCGGTCTCCCAGGCGGTGTCGATGCGCCGGCTCAACATCGGCGGCGGCGGCCTGTCGCTGATGGACTACTGCACCGCGGGCCCGCAGTACGCCAGCGGCGGGTTCATCGCCGACTCGCGGCTGCCGGCCACCACCAACGGCTCCCAGCAGCAGTGGCTGACCCGCAACAGCGAGGTCGCGAGCTGGTCCAACGCGGTGTGGAACCAGGTGTTCGCGGGGGTCGAGGGCGCGCCCGACGACGCCACCTTCCCCGACCCTCCGTACACCACACTGGAGGCCACCCCGCTCAGCCGGGAGAAGCCCTACCTCTTCGTCGACGGCAAGGGTCGTTACCAGGTACGGGTGCCTGCCGCGCAACGCGACAGCCGGGGCGTCTCCTGGGCGGACGGCATCACGCCGGGGCGGACCATCGGGATCGATGACTTCTTCATCGCCAAGCCGTCCGACCCGGTCCGCGTCATCAACAGCCAGTTGGCGCGCGGCAAGCACCTGCTGCTCACCCCCGGCACCTACGACATCGCCCGCAGCATCGAGGTTCGGCGCCCGAACACCGTCGTGCTCGGGATCGGGCACGCCACGCTCACCGCCGTGAACGGCGCGATCCCGCTGGATGTGGCCGGTGTGCCAGGGGTGATCGTCGCCGGTGTCACTATCGACGCCGGCACCGTCGAATCACCGGTCCTGCTGCGGGTCGGACGCCAGCACGGCCACAACGCGAGCAGCCCACACAACCCGACCACGCTCTCCGACGTGTACTTCCGAGTCGGCGGCCCACACATCGGACGGACGAACACCGCGCTGGAGGTCAACAGCGACAACGTGCTGATCGACCACACCTGGGTGTGGCGCGGTGATCACGGCGTCGAGGGCTTCACCGAGGGCGTCAACGGTGACACCGACCGCTGGCGTACCAACACCGGTCGCTACGGCGCCGTCATCAACGGCGATCACGTGACAGCGACCGGCCTGTTCGTCGAGCACTTCCAGCGCTACAACACGGTCTGGAACGGCGAGCACGGCACCACGATCCTCTACCAGAACGAGCTGCCGTACGACCCGCCGACGCAGGCCGACTGGATGAACGGCCCGGTCGAGGGTTGGGCCGGGTACAAGGTCGGTGACCGGGTGCGTCACCACACCCTGTACGGCGGTGGGGTGTACGTCTTCAACCAGAACAACCCGTCGATCCACACCGAGAACGGCTTCGAGGTCCCGGACCGGCCTGGGGTGCGGCTGCACCACATCATGACCGTCAACCTCAGCGCCGGCACGATCGACCATGTGGTCAACGGCGTCGGGGACGCGGCCGACATGACGAAGGTCGGCGCTCCGATCTATCTGGCCCAGTACCCGACCTTGTAGCGGGGACCGGGCGTACCGACGGGGCCGGAGCCGACGATGGCTCCGGCCCCTCTGGGCTGGTTTGTGGGGCCCCGGCCGGCTGCGGGTGGTTCGCCTAGCTCGACTGAGACCCGGCGGCCGGCCCATAGTGCGGCAGCGGCAGGAGCCTCGGCTGTAGGCGTCGTTCCACTCCTGCCATGGCTCCGAGCAGGGGGAGTCGGGCCATCGTGTTTCGAGCCCAGATGCCGGCCCGGCTCTTCGGCGCGATCATGCCGATGAAGAGGTTCGACTGACTCCGCTGGACCATCCTTCGATGGCCGTGTTCGTACCGGCGGAAGGCGATCCGATGATCCCCACCGGCGGATGCGAGTTCTCCCGCGAGTCGGTAGGCGCCGATGAGGGACAGCGTCGCCCCGGCACCCGCAGCCGGTGAGGCACAGTGCGCGGCGTCCCCGGCGAGCGTCACGCGCCCTGACGACCACGACGTCATCCGCACCTGGCTCAGTGCGTCGAAGTAGAAGTCGGGGTCGGTGAGTGCGCCCGCCAGCAGGTCCGGGACGTGCCATGACAGGTCGGCGAACGCCTCCCTCAGCAATCGCTTCTGCTGCTCGACGTTCCGGTGGTCGTACCTCAGGGGCCTGCTGCGGAACAGGAAGTTCACTTTCGCCGCGGCGTGGTTGCCCGAGCGATAGATTCCCGCCGCCCGACCCGGCCGGTTGTAGAGCGTCACCCACCGCCGCTCACCCAGGCCAGGGTCCGCGTTGGCGGATGCGAAGTAGTACCCGAGGTGTCTGAGGAACCGCGATTCCGGGCCGAAGGCCAGATCCCGCACGGTGGAGTGTGTGCCGTCGGCGCCAACGACCAGGTCGAACCGGCGGGTCGGAGCGTGCGCGAAGGTGACCGTCACGCCATCGTCGTCCTGGTCCAAGGTGCGGATCGAATCATCGAAGATGTACTCGACGTCGTCCTTTGTCGTCTCGTGCAGGATCGCCGCCAGGTCGCCGCGCATGATCTCGACCTCGGTGCTGGCGGCTCTGCCCTGGATCGCCCGCATGTCGATGCGAGCCACACTGCGATTGTCCGCGTCCACGAAGGACATGCCGATCACGTCCGCCGCCGCCGCGCGGATTCGCGACATGATCCCCATCCGTTCGACGACGTCAACGGCCTGCCCGCGTACGTCGACACCGTTGCCGCCCTCGCGCAGGCGGGGCGCACGCTCGACCACTGTGGGCGCAAAGCCATACCTGGCCAGCCAGAAGGCCAGGGTCGGCCCCGCGATGCTGGCCCCGGAGATGAGAATCCGCTGGTTCATTGACTCCTCCTTGCTGGCGCAGCGAGGAGCACGCCAGTGGCACGTGCGCCGCTTGCGTGTTCCGGGGAGTTTTCGTAGGCTAAGTGAAATACACGTTCCACTTGACGATATGGAATGGTCGTTTCAGATGTCAACCCCTGCCGCCGATGGCGTGCGACGCAGGGCGGACGCCGTCCGCAATCGCCAACGTGTGCTGGCGGCGACGAAGGCCCTCTTCGCCGAGGGGCGCGTCGCCATCACCGTCGACGCAATCTCGCAGCGGGCGGGCGTGGGAGCGGCCACTGTCGTGCGCACCTTCGGCAGCAAGGAGGCGCTCATCGACGCGGCCGTGGCCGAGCTGCTCGAACCGCTCGTTCAGCGTGGCCGGGACGCGCTGCTTGAGCCGGATGCCGAACAGGCTCTTCGAGGCTTCCTCGTCGAGGTGATCGCGTTCCAGTCCGCGCACTGGATCATGGGTGAACGGCTCGGGGACATGGAGCTACCGAGTACGACGGCGCAACGAGCCGCTCTGAACAAGGTCGGGCTCGATCTGATCACCAGGGCCCGCGACGGCGGTGCGATCCGTACCGACATCGACGCCACCATCGTTACCGTGTTGATCAGCGAGGTGACCTACGCGATCGCGAGGTCGGAATCCGCATCACCGGCACTCGCCGAGAATTACGTCTTGGTCATCATGGACGGGCTTCGCCCGCAGCAGGACAGGGTCTGAACTGGTCTGGCGGTCCGGGTTGAGGGAAGGCCAGGGCAAGAGCAGGAACGCACCGGCACACAGCACTCCGATGGCGGCGGCCAGGCCGACCGGCCCGGGCAGCAGGGTCACCACGGTCACCACTCCGCCCAACCCGACGCCGGCGAGCAGCACACCGGGCGCGACGACCAGCACTCTCATCGCGGCGACGCCTCCAACAGAAAGTGCGGCTGGACGCCCCGCGCCGTCCAGCTGCTGCGGGGGGCGACCTCCCGGCATCGGGTAAGCGTCCAGTCCGTTCCGGCCGCCGGCCGCGGGGTGGTGCGCTCAACCACGGCCCGACCGCTCCATCGGCCGTGGCGCTCCGGCGGGCAGCAACTCGTCCTCGCCCAGCCGACCGAGCACCGGGCGGGCGCGTTCGTCGTCGAGTCGCAGCAGGCGGGCGCCGGCGTGCCGGTCCAGCCAGCCACGCAGCGCGCCGGCCGCGATCCGCCGGTTGATCCAGTTGACCAGCGGTACCGAGTCACCCAGCGGCAGCGCGGTCGGTGCGATGGCGTGCCAGGCCGCCGAGCCGATCGGGCTCACCTCGCACCGCCAGCGCGGCCGGCGTCCTGGCGGGTCGACGAAGAGCAAGCGTTGCCCGGACGCCAACTGCCCCAGCATCGTCGGATGCCCGTCGACAGACCAGCGGGTACGGCTGAACAGCACTACCCAGTCGCGGGTGTCACCGGCGGGCAGCGGGCCGACGTCGCCGCGCAGCGCGGCGAGCAGGTCACCCAGGCCCAGCCGTACGGGTCGACCGAGGAGCCGCTTGACCAGGTGGTCTGCGAGCAGCGCGGCCCGGAACACCGGCAACCGGTGCCGGGGCTGGGTCATCCGCAGATATCCGACCAGGCTGCCCAGCAGGTGTCGAGAGCGGATGGTCGGCCCGAGCAGCCGGGTGGACGCGCCACGGCTGTGCGTCACCACGGCGTCGGGAAGCATCCACATCTCATGACCGGCCTGGTCGAGCTGCCGCGCGAGGACCACGTCGTTCCAGTAGACGGGGAACGTCTCGTCGAGGATCGTCTGCTGCCCGAGCACCCTGCGGCGTAGCAGCACGCAGCTGCCCGAGGCGAGTTGCCGGGGACGGGTGAAGTCCTCGCCCCGCAGTTGGAACCTGTGCAGCGCCTGGCGGAACCCGGGCAGTCGGCGCAGCGCGGTCACCAGCGCGATGGTGGCGGCGAAGCTGGGCTGTTGGACGTAGTGCGCTTGGACGGTGCCGTCCGGGTTGAGGTACAGCGGGCTGACCCCGGCGACCTCCGGCCGCTCGCGCAGATGGTCGACCATCCGGGACAGCGCGCCCGGATGGAGCCGGATGTCGCTGGTGAGCAGCAGGATCAGCTGCCCGTTTGCCCGGCGGTACGCCTGGTTCACGGCGGCGGCGAAACCGTTGTTGTGTTTGTTGCGGATCAGTCGGACCCGTGGCTGGTCGGCGAGCAGCTCGGCAGAGCCGTCGGACGAGCCGTTGTCGACGGCCACCACCTCGTAGTCGAGATCGGGGTCGGCGGTCGACGCCAGCGAGTCCAGGCACTGCCGGGTCTGCTCGCGGGTGTTCCAGCTGACCAGCAGCACCGACAGCAGCGGAGCGCCCATCTCGATACCGCCGGGTCGTTGCGGTGGCGGACCCAGAGTCTCTCTCAACGGGCCGTCCTCCCTCCTCTTCGGGTGGTCCCGGGCATGCCGGTGGCCACCTCCGGGAGAAGTTACCCGCGAGAAAGGGCCCAACAATGGTGAATAGCTAAATACAGCACTTTTCGTCGCAAATCACGCATATCTACACCGGACATTGGGCCAAGTGTCCGTTTGGTGGCTCTTGGGTGGGTTACCGTCGTGGCCGGCCGTCCGGTTGCCGCAGCGGGCCGACCGTACCGTCGTTGCGAGGAGTTCCAGATGGACCTGCCCGTTTCCGCCGCCGGTGCCGACCCGTCGGCGGCCCTGACACCCCGGCGCATTCTGGTGACCGGGGGTGCCGGCTTCATCGGCAGTCACGTGGTCGCCCGGCTGATGCTGATGGGCAGCCAGGTCCGGGTGCTCGACAACTTCTCCACGGGCCGGATCGAGAACCTGGCCGACGCCGCGTCCGGCGGGTTGACCGAGGCGGACGTCGTCTCGGGCGACATCCGTACGCCGGAGGGTGTCGAGGTCATCCACCAGTGGCAGCCGGACGTGGTGGTGCACCTCGCCGCGCAGCCGAGCGTTCCCACGGCCCGTCATTCACCCCTGTACGACGCCGACGTGAACGTGTTCGGCACCGTGAACGTGCTGGACGCCTGCGCCCGCGGCGGCGTACGCCTGCTCATCAACGCGGCCAGCAGCGACATCTTCGGCAGCGTCGCCGCCGACGACCTGCCGGTCCGTGAGGACCATCCGATCGCGCCGGTGAGCCCGTACGGCGTCAGCAAGGCCGTGGGCGTGCACTACGTCGACTGGTACGGGCGTCAGCACGCCCTGTCGTACACCTCGATGGTGTTGGGAAATGTCTACGGGCCCCGGCGGGAGGGTGGCGACTGCGGCGTGGTGTCAGTGATGGCCGACGCGCTTCTCGGGGGCCGGCAGGCGGTCATCTACGGCGACGGTACGCAGACCAGGGATTTCGTCTACGTCAGCGATGTGGCCGAGGCGATCGCTGTCGCCTGTCACCACGACGGGGTGGGGATGGTCAACATCGCCTCGGGCCGGCAGACGAGCGTCAACGAGGTGTATGACACGGTCCGGGAGGCGTCCGGCGTCGGCGACGTGGCCCGTTACGAGCCGCCGCCCTGGCCGGACGAGGTGCGCAGCATGGCGCTGGACACCAGGAAGGCGCGCGAGCTGCTCGGGTGGTATCCCAGAATCGGCTTCACCGAGGGCGTGCGGATGACGGTGCGTGATGCGCGTCGCCGGCAGGCCGGCAGCCAGAACCTGTCCCCGGTGTGGGCGCTCAGCCACTGATGACGAACCGCATAATTCCCGTCGTCTGATCGGTAATTTCATCGATCAGTCTAACTCTTGCGGGTTGGTATCCACTACTGCCACGATGGCCGTCAATGCCTTCCGTCCCGAAGGAGTGGTCCTCATGGCGGTGTCCCGCCGCAGGTTCGTCACATCGGTGCTGGCCGGGTCCGCCCTCGCCACCGCCTCCACCACCGAGCTGCTCGCCGCAGTGGCCAGCCCCGCGCACGCCGCCAGTCCCCCCGGGGACGTGGTCGGCAAGGTGACGGTCGGCTACCAGGGCTGGTTCAGCGCACCCGGCGACGGCGCGCCGATCGGCGGATGGTGGCACTGGGGCCGCGACCGGTTCCAGCCGCCCTCGCCCGCCAACACCACAATCGTGTCCTGGCCGGACATGCGCGAGTACACCCGCACCTATCCCACCGCGTACCCCAACCTGGGCAACGGCCAACCGGCCACCCTCTTCTCCTCGTACGACCAGCAGACCGTGGACACCCACTTCCGGTGGATGCAGGAGAACGGCTGCGACACCGCCGCGCTGCAACGGTTCAACCCGATGGGCGACGAGGGCCCGACCCGCGACGCGATGACGCAGAAGGTGCGCTCCGCGGCCGAGCGTCACAACCGCAAGTTCTACATCATGTACGACGTCACCGACTGGCTGAGCTTCCAGTCGGAGATCAAGACCGACTGGACGACGAAGATGGCGGCGCACACCGCGTCCTCCGCGTACGCCCGGCAGAACGGCAAACCGGTCGTCTGCATCTGGGGCTTCGGCTTCAGCGAGCCCAGCCGCCCGTTCACCCCCGGGCCCTGCCTGGAGGTCATCAACTGGTTCAAGGCGCAGGGCTGCTACGTCATCGGTGGCGTGCCCACCTGGTGGCGGCAGGGCATCGAGGACTCCCGCCCCGGCTTCCTCGACGTCTACCACGCGTTCCACGCGATCTCACCGTGGATGGTCTACCGGGCCAGGACCGTGGAGGAGCTGGACTCCTACTACAACAACGTCAACGTCGGCGACATGGCCGACTGCGCGGCGCGCGGCATCGACTACCTGCCCTGCGTGATGCCCGGCGACCTCGCCGGGGGCCACCGCAAGCACGGCGACTTCTACTGGCGGCACATCTACAACATGGTCCGGCTCGGATCCCAGGGCCTGTACGTGTCCATGTTCGACGAGTACAACGAGGGCAATCAGATCGCCAAGACGTCCGAG
This sequence comes from Micromonospora sp. NPDC048947, assembly GCF_040649495.1. Classification (NCBI taxonomy): domain Bacteria; kingdom Bacillati; phylum Actinomycetota; class Actinomycetes; order Micromonosporales; family Micromonosporaceae; genus Micromonospora; species Micromonospora sp. NPDC048947. The sequence continues at coordinate 128,834 of NZ_JBEZFO010000001.1, read as the reverse complement.
ACCCAGGCCACCACCCCGGCCGGGGCGAACATCAGGGCCCTGGACGAGGACGGTGTGGCCTGCTCTGCCGACTACTACCTGCGGATCACCGCCGACGGCGGCCGGATGCTCAAGGGGCAACTCGCGCTCACCGCCGTACGCCCCACCCCACCGATGGTCGGCACCCCGCCGCCGGTCAGCGGCAACCTGGCCGCCGGCCGACCCACGTCGGCCAGCAGCCAGGGCGGCGGGTTCCCGGCGTCGAACGCTGTGGACTCGAACGCCGGCAGCTACTGGGAGAGCGGCGGCGGTGGGTTCCCACACTGGTGGCAGGTCGACCTCGGCGCCAGCCACCAGGTCAACAAGCTCGTGGTCCGGCTGCCCGCCGGCTGGGGAGCGCGCACCCAGACCATCGCCGTGCAGGGCAGCGTCGACGGCAGCTCCTTCGCCACCATCGCCGGGGCCTCCGCGTTCGCCTTCGACCCGGCGACCGGCAACAGCGTCACCCGCACGCTGACGACCACCGCGGCCCGCTACGTCCGCCTCAGCATCAGCGGCAACACCGGCTGGCCGGCCGCCCAACTCGCCCAGGTCGAGGTGTACGCCGGAACCACCGTCCCGGACAACCCGCCGACCGCGCCCAGCGGCCTCACCGTCACCGGCAAGACGTCGACGAGCGTGTCCCTGGCGTGGACGGCCTCCACCGACGACACCGGCGTGACCGGCTACCAGGTACGCCAGGGCGGCAACGTCGTAGCCACCGTCACGGGCACCACGGCGACGGTGAGCGGGCTCAGCCCGTCCACCGCGTACACCTTCACGGTCGTTGCCCGCGACGCCGCCGGGAACACCTCCGGCGCGTCCTCGGCGGTCACCGTCACCACTGACGCGGCGGCCAACGCGGACCTCGCCCGGGGCCGACCGACGTCGGAGAGCAGTCATGTCCAGAGTTACGGGTCGGGCAACGTGGTCGACGGGGACGCCAACAGCTACTGGGAGAGCGCCAACAGCGCGTTTCCGCAGTGGGTGCAGGTCGACCTGGGTTCCTCGCGCACAGTTGGGCGGGTGGTGCTGAAGCTGCCGCCGTCGTCGGCTTGGGGGAGCCGGACGCAGACGCTTTCCGTGCAGGGCAGTGCCGACGGGGGGAGCTTCAGCACGCTTGTCGGATCGGCGGGGCGGACCTTCGACCCGGCCAGCGGTAACCAGGTGACGCTCACGTTCACCGCTGCGCAGACGCGTTACGTGCGGATCACCGTCACCGGGAACACGGGCTGGCCGGCAGGACAACTGTCGACACTGGAGGTCTACGCGAGCTGACCGAGGCTTGGGCGGCCGCCGGGGGAGCGGCGGCCGCCCATCTCATCGAACGGGCGCAAGCTGCGGGGCTTGCCACCGGGCCGACGGTGGGCCGCGCCAGGAAGGGCTAACCCCAGGACATGCCCGGCATTCGCGGCAGCAAGCAAGCGATTCGTGCGCCTGACACCCTGCTCGGGGGAAGGTCGCGATGGTCCATCAGGCGGCTTCCAGCACAGCGACGAGGCCGGTTTCCGGAGGGGTCCGTTCCCGCAGTCTACGACCGAGGCCCTACTACCTGTTCTGCTCCATTGAGACGACCGAGCCGCCAGCAAGGTACAGGGGAGCCTGTAGGTCACGAGCGCTCGTCGCCGCATGAATTCGTGTGGCGACGTTGTCGGGAAGACGCTGCTCGGCCTCTCGGGGCGAGAAGAAGGCGGCTGCCTCCAACTCTTGTCCCGGCAGGACGAGACCGTCGAGGTCGGCGATCGACCCGCAGTCGAACGTGAAGCTGACAATCGCGCGTGGCCGCTGCCCGGCGGGCGGTGCCCAGTCCACTACGAGAAGGTCACTCACCACCACAGAGATCCCCAGCTCCTCACGGATCTCCCGGGCGCAGGCGTCGTGTGGGTATTCGCCCTCGTCAACATAGCCGCCGGGGAAGGCCCAGTGGTCGCGGTACGTGGGCTTGACGAGCAGCACGTTGCCGGCCGGGTCGGTGATGAAGGCCGCAGCGGCGGCGTAGAAGGAAGCCAGGTTGGCGTACCACGTGGCAGGCTCCGTCCAGGTCACCTTCGTGACGTTAGCGGACGGATCCAGGTGGGGCTCCCGCGCTACGCGGCTGCCGGCATGGTCGCGAGGCTGTGCAGAACTTCGCTGACCTGGGGCGACGCCTGCTGAGGGCTGAGCGTTGCCGCCAGTTCGCGGACGCGCTGTTGCACACGCGCCGAATGGATGCCCGAGGCGTGCTGTGCCAACCTCCGACCCCAGTTACAGGCGGCGTCGGTGTCCCCAGCGCGGGCATGAGTTACGGCGACGAGAGCGGTGTGCAGGGCACGCGTCCGGGTGTTCTCGCTGGCAAGGGTGAGAGCGTCGGTCGCGTGGTCAAGGGCCTGCGAATACAGCTGTAGGTCGCCTAAGCACCTCAGTGCGGCTCCGGCGAGGTGGGCTGGGCTGAAGTAGGTGACCCATCGTGGACCGGGGACTGCGCCTGCGCGGTCGAGAGCACGCTCGGCTCTGGCGAGCGCGAGCTGGCAGCCTCGTCGTTCGCCTGACTGCGCGTACGCGGTGGCGGCGGTGGCGTGCAGCCGAGCGAGTACGGCGGCCGGCGCACGCCCTGCCCCGTCGATGGCCGCTTCGGCTAGCCGGGCCGCGTCCCGAGAGTGGCCCAGGTGCACGGCCTGGGTAGCGAGGTTGGCCAGCAGGTGTGCGCCGTGCAGGCGGTCATCGGCGGCCTTGGCGAGCCGCAAGGCGACGGTCACGTGTTGTTGGGCAGTGGCATGGTCGCCCGCGTCGTATGACATGAAGGCGAGTTGTCCGCACAATGTCGCGGCTGCGCGCATGAGGTGACGCCCAACGGCTTCGGTGTAGGTGCCGTGCAGCATGGGTGCGACCTGGCGTATGAGGAAATCGGCCATGAGGGAACGGGTGCACGGAGAGCCGCTGCCGTGGCGTCGGTCGAGGTCGGTGAAGTGGTCCGCCAGCGCGTACAGCGACTGGACGTCGGTGGAGGTGACTTGCTGTCGGCCGTTCCTGCTGACGGTCACGTCGCTCGGGTCATACCGCCAACCGAGTGCCGCCTGTAGGGCTTTGCCGCTGTCGAAAGGCCCGCTGACCTGTGAGTCGAGGTGCTTGGCGAGCCTCGTCCAGATCTGCTCGGCGGTATCGATCGCGCCGTCGACGGACGCGGGGTAGACGCACGTTCCGACGCTGTCGGCCGCACCGAAGCCCAGCTCCGTGACGGCGACGGACCGACCGAGCTTGCGGCTTAGGGTCTCGGCCATGGCCGCTTGGACGTGCTCGCCTGGCCGGCGACCCCGCAACCACCAGTAGACGCTGGCAGCGTCGTAGCGCCAAGCGCCCTCTTTGCGTCCGGCGTGGTTGAGCTGCCGAGCGAAGGCGGCGTGGGCGTTGCCGTAGCCGGCGGCAAGCAGCAGCCCTTCGAATGCTGCGTTCGTCACCGGTCGCGCCATGGTTCCGCCTCCAGGTATCAGCCAACTACAACTAGTGACGAGCCTATGGGTTGATGCGGTCCTATGGGGACCTGCGCAACCCCGCGCAACCCACGTCCTGACCAGCGCAATCGCACGCATTGCTTGCCATCTGGTCCGTCGATCGGCAACCGGCTTCGGTGATTGCAGGAGTCCTGGGCGCCGACGAAGTCCTAGCGTCGGGCGCCGGCTGACGGAGGTGGTGGGAATGCACGGCGACGAGCCGACGAGCAGGGGCGAGGAGTGCGACGCGGCCGAGCGGGAGGCCGCCAAGCAGCGTCTCCTGGCTCAGGCCGAGGCGGAACGCGTACCGGTGGAGGACACGACCCGTGCGGTCCCGGACCGGCGGTGGCGGCGTGACCAACGATGACCTGCCGATCGGTCGGCGGGTGGCGCGGTGGCGGGTGCGGCGGTCGATGACGCAGCAGATGCTGGCCGACCGGTTGCGGAGGTCGAAGAGCTGGGTGGACAAGGTGGAGCGGGGAGTTCGCGCCCTGGACCGGTACTCGGTGATCCAGGAGCTGGCCCACGTCCTGCGGGTCGACCCGGAGGTGCTGCTCGGTCAGCAGCGAAGCACCCCGGCGGGCACACCGGACGGGGTGGACGACATCCGGGCCGCCCTCGCCCGCTATGACACCCCGCAAGCCCCACAGCACACGGACGAGCTGAGAAGGCAGGTCGGGTATGCCTGGCTGAGCTACCAGCACGCGCACTACGGGCAGTTGGTGCGGGTGTTGCCGGGTCTGCTCGACGCCGCTCAGGCCGTGCGGTCACCGGAGTTGCTGGTGCAGACGTACCGGATCACCTCGTCGCTGCTGGTGAAGCTCGGCGTGGCCGACCTCGGGTGGCTGGCCGCCGACCGGGCGATGTCCGCTGCCGGCGACGACCCGATCCTGGCGGCAACGGCGGCCATCTCGGTAGGCCAAGCGCTCCGCGCGCAAGACCGAGACCATCTGGCCCTGGCCGCACTGCTTCCCGCCGCCAATCGCCTCCTTCCACCCTCATCCCACGACGGTGATCAAGAGGTTTGCGGGACTTTTGGAGATCAAACTTCCCGCAAACCTCTTGATCACCAAGGTCAGCGCGGCAGCCGAGGTCAGGGCGATCACCGGGATTGGGCGGTGGGCGGGACGTTGCTGCTTCAGGCGGCCCTGGCCGCCGCCGGTTCCGGCGAGCACCGCCGCGCCGACGAGCTGACCGACCGGGCTGCGGGCGTCGCCGCCAGCCTGAGGGGGTACGACGATCCGCACCGCACCAGCTTCGGGCCGGTCGCCGCCGAGTTGGCCCGTGTTCTGGTGGCGGCGCAACGGGGGGACGCCGACGAGGCGCTACGACGGCATTCGACCGTCATGCGGCGGGAGGGGTGGCGGCGATTGCCGGCCGAGTACCGGGGTGCGTACCTGGTGGACGTCGCGCGGGCGTACCTCCAGATGGGTGACCTGCGTGGGGCTGCCCGCGCGTTGGTGGACGCGGACAGCATCGCGCCGGCTGAGGTTCGCTGCCGGCCGTTGGCGCGTACCCTCATCGCCGATGTCGCCCGCGCGCAGCCGACGCCGGCCGGCGTGGCGCGACTGGCCACGGTGGTCGGCCTCACCCGCTGACGGACGAGCGCAGGCACAGGTCGCAGGCCGGGCGTTAGTGCTCCCAGAGGTGCTCGGTGCGGAAGTACCTGGCGGTGAACTCCTCTTCCACCGAGGCGGTGTCCGTCTCGTCTGTCCACCAACCCGGCCAGACGTCGACACCGGAAGGCGCGCTGATGGCAGTCAGGACTGTGGAGCACCGGTGGCAGCGCCGAGGTGCCGAGTCCCGGAACCGCCCGCCGCAGTCGCATCGCCGTAGCCGTGCCTCAAGTGCCGCCATCAGCGTGGGGTAGGTCCTGTCCTCGGAAGGGAGCGCGTCGGCGATGCTCCTGAACGTCTTGTCGTAGTAACTGACATCTACCCGCATCGGGCAGCCGTCGCAGTAGAGGAAATGGCAGTCCAGCATCGGAGAGTGGTCGAGGCGGTAGAGCCGTTCGTGGCACTCCGGACAGGTGATTTCCTCGCCGTTTAGCCAGTTGTCGTCGAGTTCGTCCGGTTGGCTCACCGGTTGATCATCCCACGGGTGTGGTGCGGAGACCCGTCGGCGATTCGCGTTTCGGCCCGGGTGGTGCCGGCCCGCTGTGAGACTGGGCGAGTGCCGACTCCGTCGGCGCATCGGCACTGTCCGACTCGACGTGGCGAGGTGGGAAGATGCCCAACGACAACGAGATTCGTCCCTTCCGGCTGGACATACCGGAGGACACGGTCGCCGACCTGCGTAGCCGGATCGCGGCTACCCGCTGGCCCACCCGCGAGTTGGTCACCGATCGCTCGCAGGGGGTGCAGTTGGCGGCGATCCAGGAGTTGGCTCGGTACTGGATGTCCGATTACGACTGGCGTCCGTGCGAGACGAAGCTGAATTCGTTGCCGCAGTACACGACGACCATCGACGGCGTCGAGATTCACTTCATCCACGTGCGGTCGCAGCATGAGAGCGCCCTGCCGCTGATCATGACGCACGGCTGGCCGGGTTCCGTTGTCGAGCTGCTCGGAGCCGTCGGCCCGCTGACCGACCCGACGGCGCACGGCGGCACGCCCGAGGACGCGTTCCACCTGGTGCTGCCGTCGTTGCCGGGCTACGGCTTCTCCGGTGAGCCGACCGAGCCTGGCTGGAATTCGGCGCGGATGGCGCAGGCGTGGGCGAAACTCATGGACCGCCTCGGTTACCAGCGCTACGTCGCACAGGGCGGCGACGTCGGTGCCGCCGTCACGGACGCCATGGGACGCCAGGGACCCCAAGGGCTGCTCGGCATCCACGTGAACCTGCTCGCCGGGGCTGTCGGCATCAAGGACAAGTTGCCGGCGAAGACCGAGCAGGAACGCGCCGCGCTCGACGCGCTGAACCTGTTCGCCAAGGACGGCTTCGGCTACTTCCTGGAGCAGTCCACCCGGCCGCAGACGATCGGCTACTCGCTGCTGGACTCGCCTGTCGGGTTGGCGGCCTGGATGCTCGACCACGACACGGACAGTTACTACAAGATCTCCCGGGCGTTCCTCGACGGCGAGCCGGCCGGGGGTCTCACCCGCGACAGCATCCTCGACAACATCACGCTGTACTGGTTGACGGGTACCGGTGCCTCGTCCGCCCGGTGGTACTGGGAGCAGGGGCGGTTTCAAGCGGCGGCCCAGGCGGCCGGTCAGGCCCCGCCGCCGGTCACGGTGCCGGTCGGCTTCACTACGTTCCCCGGCGAGATCTGGCCCGCTCCGCGTAGCTGGGCCGAGGCTGTCTACCCAGGCATCGCGTACTTCAACGAGGCTGACCGCGGCGGGCACTTCGCGGCCTGGGAGGAGCCGGAACTCTTCTCCGCCGAAGTACGGGCCGCGTTCCGGCCACTGCGGAAATCCTGACGGCTCACCCGCTGACGGACGAGCGCCGGGTTGGTGCGTACCGAGTCGGGCGTCGGCCCTCGGAGTTCAGTCACCCGCCTGCCGCGAATTGGTGTTGTCACAGCCGACCGTGGTGTCGCTAGCATGCGTTCGTGTGCCGGTACTTCGAGACCATTTACAAGGTCCACTACGTGTGCGTGCCGTGCCGTCGTAGCCGCAAGGACGCGTGGGATGGCAAGAAGCACACATGTACGTCCTGTCGGCAGCCGATGGTTCTTGCTGGGCACGACTTCGCCGCACCCCGTCGGCGGAACGACTCCGGGTGGGCCGCGGTTGCGGCAGTTCTCGGGGCAGGGCTGCGCTACGAGGGTTTCGAGATGTGCGGGTGTTCGCGGGAGCCGAAGTTCCGGCCACGAACGAGCGCACAGGTCCGGGTGCGGCGGCGGGTCGCCAGCCGCCTCGGGCTGCCGGAGGCCGAGGCGCTGGCCGCTCGGGATCCCCACGACCTTCGCTGACCCGCCGAGGGGCGATCCGTAGGTTTGAACACATGGCTATCGTGCGAGGTGTGCAGCCGCTGGCCCTGTTCGACCTGGACGGCACACTCGTGGATCGCGACAGGGCATTTCTGGCGTGGGCGGAGGAGTTCGTCGTCGCCCACGGGCTCGATGAGGACTCGCTGACCTTCCTGCTCATGGCCGACGCGCACCACTCGGGACCGATGGACAGCTTCTTCGCGACCGTCTGTCAGACGTTCGACCTGTCCGCGCCGCCGGAGCAGTTGTGGGGGCAGTACCGCCGCCGGCTGCCTGAGCTGGCGTCGTGTCACCCGGACGACCATGATGCGTTGAAGCGGCTCCGTCGTGCAGGCTGGCGGATCGGCGTCGTCACCAACGGGATGACAGACAACCAGCTGGGCAAGATCCGCAACACCGGGTTGGACAGGCTTGTCGACGCGTGGTGCATCTCTGATGACGTCGGTATTCGGAAGCCGGACCCTGAGATCTTCCGTCTCGCCGCTGAACGCTGCGGAAGCGGCTGTGGTCCGAGCGGATGGATGATCGGTGACAACCTCGTCCTCGACATTGCCGGTGGCCATGCGGCGGGGCTGCGCACGATCTGGTTGCAGCCGAAACATCGGCCCGACTCGTGGACATTCGTCGGGCCTGCGCCGGACGTCATCGTGGACTCGGTGTCCGAGGCCGTCGAGGTGCTCCTCCGCTGATCGATCGCGCCCAGAGGGATCGGTTTCGATGGCCGACGGCTGCCGATTCGCTGCCCGCCGCTCTTCGGGCAGAATCGTGAGCCGTGCCGACCTACCCCGATCCGGTTGCCCTGTATCCGGAGGTTGCCGCCGAGGGCAGCCTTGCGGCGGCGTTGCGAGCCGTCGCCGTTCGAGAAGGGCTCTCCATCCCCGCGTCGGCTCCAACGTCCGGTTCGTGGCATGCCGCCGTCGTTCCGACCACCCTCCCGCACCGAGAGGAGTTGAGGGTGTCCGCCAGCCACGTGGAGCGCCGGTGGTACGTCCGCGGTTGCGAGCGTGACCAGGGTCTGGCCCTGATCGAGGGGGACACGGTGGACCTCGCTCAGGTGGCGCGAGTCGCGCAGACGTGGCATGACGGAGCGCCCCTGACCGAGATCCCCAAGGCTGCGTCGTTCGTGAAACTGACCGGATGGTTCGAGGTCCCGGACCGTGACCCGGCGGGGCTGGTCGAATCGGAGTGGCGGCACCTGCGTACGGAGGCAGCGGAGGTGGACTGGCCGGAGTACCACGCACTCGTCGAGGCCGCGTACGCCGAGCCGAAGTTGCGGCGGCTCTACCCCTTCACGAGCCACTGGTCTCTGCGATTCTCCACCAGCACCCGGCCCAGCCTCTCCCGCGATGTCCTGGTGTGCCTGCATCCCAGGCGAGGCAAGGACTACATCGTCACGATGGGCTTCACGGGACAGGAACTCGGCGAGACCGCCACAGCGGAGGAGGCCGTGTCATTGGCTGCGCGCAACCTGCCCGCCCATCTCGACGCGGTGCGGTACGGCGCAGCCGGGCCGAGCTAGCGCCTGTCCGTCGACCGATTGATCGGTCTCGGTCTCAGCCGCTGACGGACGCGCGCCGACGCACGTCGTCGGCCGGGTTGATAGTGCGTACCGGGTCGGGCACCGGCGCGCGGGGCTGCCACTCGCGCGGGTAGCCGAGGGAAACCTCCTCGAACCGGACCCCGTCGTGGAACGTGGTGCGGGGGATGTGCAGGTGCCCGTACACCACTGTGGCCGCGCCGAAGCGCAGGTGCCAGTCGCTGGTGCGAACGGTGCCGCACCACTGGGCGAACAGCGGGTACCGCAGGACGTCGGTGGGTTCCCGCACCAGCGGGTAGTGGTTGACAAGCACCGTCGGCAGCGCCGGGTCGCGCTCGGCCAGCCGGCGTTCGGTCTCGGTGATCCGGGCCGCACACCACGCTTCCCGACTCGGGTACGGGTCGGGGTGCAGCAGCGCCTCGTCGGTGCACACCACCCCGGCCGCGTACGCCAGGGCCAGCGACTCCTCCTTCGTGCGCGCCTCGGGCACCCGGAACGTGTAGTCGTAGAGCACGAAGAGCGGGGCGATGGTGGCCGGGCCGCCGTCGCCGTCCCACACCGGGTACGGATCCTCCGGAGTGACCACCCCCAACCGCCGGCACATCCGCACCAGCTCGCGGTAACGCTCCGCACCGCGCACCGTGACCGGGTCCCGGGGCGGCGTCCACAGCTCATGGTTGCCCGGCGCCCAGATGACCCGCTCGAACCGGCTGCTCAGCAGCCCGAGCGCCCACTCGATGTCGGCGAACCGGTCGGCGACGTCACCGGCGACGAGCAGCCAGTCCCCAGCGTTGTCCGGGCGCAGCTCCTGCACGAACGCGCGGTTCTGCGGGTGCCCGACGTGCAGGTCGCTGACGGCCCGCAGCCGGGGCGGAAGGTTCACCTCCCGAGGTTAGGACGGCAGAGGGTGCTCGCGGAACCTCTGCGCCTGCCGTTCGGGCCGATCCGACGGCCCGCATATCCGGCGACCCGACGGGAAAGCGCGGGGCGTCCGACAGCCCGAGACCGGAGCAGGAGTAAAACATGCCTTTCATCACCGTGGGGACGGAAAACTCCGCGCCCATCGACCTGTACTACGAGGACCACGGTTCCGGTAAGCCGGTGGTGCTGATCCACGGCTTTCCGTTCAACGGCGCGACCTGGGAGAAGGAGACCACCGCGCTGCTCAACGCCGGATACCGGACGATCACCTACGACCGGCGCGGTAACGGTAACTCCGCCCAGCCGGCGTTCGGGTACGACTACAACACGTTCGCCGCGGACCTTGACGTGTTGATGACCGAGCTGGACCTGAACGAGGTGACCCTGATCGGTCACTCGATGGGCACCGGTGAGGTGGTCCGCTACCTCGGTAACTACGGCTCGCAGCGGGTCAGCCGGGCCGTGCTGCTCAGCCCGTTGCAACCGATGCTGGCCAAGGCGAGCGACAACCCGGAGGGCGTCGACCGGAGCCTGTTCAAGGGTTTCCAGGACGCCATCATCAAGGACCGCTTCGCCTACCTGACGTCCTTCTGCGACGCGTTCTTCAACCCGGACCAGAACATGGGCAAGCGGGTCAGCGAGGAGGCGTACCGGGCGCACTGGCAGATCGGCGCGATGGCCTCCGGTAAGGCCACCCACGACAGCGTGGACGCCTGGCAGGAGGACTTCCGTCCGGACCTGCCGAAGATCGCCATTCCGGTGTTGATCGTGCAGGGTGACCAGGACCGGGTGCTGCCCTACCCGGTGACCGGTCAGCGCCTCGGGCCGATGATGCCGACCGGCACGCTCGTCACGCTCAAGGGCGCGCCGCACGGCATCCCGTGGACCCACGCCGACGAGGTCAACAAGGCGATCATGGACTTCATGAAGCAGCCGGCCAAGGCTCGCGCCTGACCCGTACCGGTAGCCGATCGGACGCCCGCGCCGTGAGGCGCCGCGACACCCGGCCCACGGTTCGCACCGGGGCCGGGTGTCGTCGTCGGTCAGGCCCGGCGGGCCACCACAGCGCCGTTGGCACCGGGCGCGTCGAACGGCACGGTACGCACGTCGACGAAGCCGGCGTCGGTGAGCCAGGCCGCGTACTCGACGCCCGAGTAGTTCCGCCCGCCCTCGGTCTCGACCAGCATGTTCATCCCCATCAGGGCCGCCTCGGGCGGCCCGGTGCGCTCGTCGTTGAGCAGCAGTTCACAGACGACGATCACCCCGCCGGGTGGCAACGCCGCGTGGCACCGGGCCAGCAACGCCCGGTTCGTCGGCTCGTCCCAGTCGTGCAGGATCATGCTGAGCAGGATGACGTCATGCCCGTCCGGCAGAGCCGGGTCGGCGAGGAAGTCACCGGCCACGGCGTCGATCCGCCCGGTCAGGCCGGCCTCCGCGATCCGCTCCCGGGCTCGGACGCAGACATGCGGCAGATCCAGGACGGTCGCCCGCAGCTCGGGCAGACGGCGGCAGAACTCGATCGGGAACGCGCCCGCCCCGCCGCCCACGTCGAGCAGCCGGCGGTGCGCGGAGAAGTCGTAGGCGTCGGCCAACGCGCTGGCGGTGAAGCTGGACGTGGAGAACATCGCGTCCCAGAACTGCGCCAGCATCTGCGGGTCCTCGGTGTCGAACATCGACTGTTGGGACTCCGGATCCCAGGTCAACGGTCGATCCGTGCGCAGGGCCTCGCCGATGCGGTGCCAGGGCAGGTAGGTGCGCAGGTCCGAGTAGCGAACCTGCGCCCCGAAGTAGTACGGGCGACCCTCGACCAGGAACTGCTCGGCCAACTCCGAGTTGCGGTAACCGTCGCCGGCCTTCTCCAACAGGCCGAGCGACGCACAGGCGGCCAGCAGCAGGTCCGCGGGCCGGTCGGGCAACCCGAACTCGGCGGCGGCCTGCTCGACGGTCATCGTCCGCCCGCCGGCCAACCGGGTGAACAGGCCGAGTTCAACGCCGACCGCGAGGGTCTTGAACCCCCACACACCGGCCACCAGACGCATGAGGGGAGTCGGGGTGATCACCAGGACATGAGATCACACATCACACGTTTCCACGATGGATGGTCACGCCCGGATCAGCGTCACCAACCCCGCGGCCACCAGCACCCCGGCCCACAGCCGGTCCACGTTGAACCAGGCCCGACGCAGCACACCGACCCCGAACACCTGATAGACCAGCAGCGCCACCGCCAGGGCAACGCCGAGCATGGCCACCGTGTGCACCCCGGCCGCCGCGATGCCGGACAGCGCACCCACCGGCGCGGCGGCCAGGTGCCCGGAGTGACCCCCGGACACCGGCTCGGCCACCAGCACCGGCACCAGCATCAGCCCCGCGCCGTGCGCCGACGACATCAGGAACGACCAGCCGGCGAGCTGCGCCGCGGACAGCCGCATCCCCGCCCAGCGGAAGTGCCGCTCGGAGAGCAGCCGCCACAGCCCGAAGGCGACCAGCAGCACACCGCCGACCACCGCGAGAGCGGTGCTCGCCGTCACCGACCGGGTGGCGGCGACCAACGCGGCGACGATGGCCACCGAAGCGAGATGCCCAGCCGCGATCGGAGGCAGGGCGCGCAGCAGCGCCAGCCGGTTGCGCTCCTGGAGACCCCGGGCCACCGCGAACAGCCACCCCATCGCGGGGTTCAGACCATGGAACGCGCCGAGCGCGGCGAGCGTCGCCAGTGTGGTGACGGTCATGGAAAGCAGTACGAGTCGGAGGACGCGTCGCCGCCCTGCAACCGGGTCTGGTGCACCCGCAGGCCCCGGAACTCGTCCCCGTGCGGGAAGAACCGCGCATCCGGGGTCAGCCCACCGGCGTCCACGTCGACGTCGAGCTTGGCCAGCCAGGCGCCCACCCCGTCGGGGTAGAACTGGTCGTCCCACGCGCCGTAGAGCGAGTTGCTGACGTAGACCCGCCGGCCGTCGCGGCTCACCTCCACCATCTGCGGGCCACCGGCCAACGCCTCGTCCGGCGCGGACGGGTGCGCGGTCCGGCGGACGATCCCGCCGAGGTGCACCGAGCCCGTCTGCACCGGGTGCAGGGGGTCGCTGACGTCGTACTGGCGCAGCTCACCGGTGCCCCAGCAGGAGACGTAGAGGAACCGGTCGTCCACCGACAGGTCGATGTCGGTCACCAGTGGCGGCACCGCCCCGAACGGCTTGAGCAGGTCGGGCAGCTCCGCCGGATCGGCCGGCTCGGCCGGGATGTCGATCACCTTGGTGACCGCCCAGGCGTCCCCGTCGCGATGCCACAACCAGATCGAGGCGGACAGGTCCTCGACGCTGATCACCACCCCGACGAACCCGTACGACTTCGTCGGGTCGTGCGCCGGCCGCAGCTCCAGCGGCATCTGATACTGGTCACCGAGATCGACCCGTTGCACGTGCCGGCGTTTCGCCAGGTCCCAGAAGTGGATGGCGTGCCCGTAGCGACGGCCCAGCAGCAACTCGCCGATGATGCCGTCCTCGATCATCGACGGGGTGCCCCACTCGCTGGTGACCAGCACGTCCTGGGTCAGGTGCCACCACACGTCGTACGCCAGGAACTGCGGACCCCGGTCGGCCTCCCACGCCCCGCGTACCTCGAACGTGGTGTGATCGAGGATGGCGATGCCACCGGGACCCTCCTCGCCGTCCGCGCCGCCCAGAGCGGAGAGGTAGATGCCGTCCGGGCCACAGTGCACAGTGTGCGGCCGCGAGTAGCCGGCCCGCTTCGCCAGCTCCTCCGCCCCGATCACCTTGACGATCTGCGGCTGGCGCGGATCAGGCTGAGTGTCGAGCACGTGGATGCGTGACGACCGCAGGCCGGGCACGATCAGGTAGCGCCGCTCGACGTGCGGGTGCGGGGCGGTCGGGCAGAGCGCGCTGCTGCACGCGTTCCAGCCGAAGTGGTGCAGCTCGTCGCCGACGTACGGCAGGTCGGTCCAGCCGACGACCCGGCCGTAGTCGGCCGAGTCGGGGTCGGTGTCCAGCACCACGATGGCGTCTGGACGGCTGGCCGTCCGGTCGAAGGCCGCCACGTAGGCGAGCTTCTCCGCCGGTGCGGTCACCGCCTCGCGGGGCGAGGGGTAGAACGTGGGATCGGGAGTCCAGCGGGTCATCACAGCTCCGCTCGTCAGGTGGTGGGGACGCCAAGTCGGTCGAGCAGGTGGCGGCGCAGCGCGCCGAAGGCCGGGTCGTCCGGGGTGCGGGTGGGGCGGAGGTCGACGGGTAGCTCCGCGGCGATGCGGCAGTCGTCGAGGAGCAGGATCCGGTCGGCGAGCAGCAGCGCCTCCTCCACGTCGTGGGTGACCAGCAGGGCGGCGAAGCCGTGCTCGGCGCGCAGCCGGCGCAGCAGGATCTGCATCCGCAGTCGGGTCAGCGCGTCCAGCGCGCCGAACGGTTCGTCGAGCAGCAGCAGGTCCGGTTCGCGGACCAGAGCCCGCGCCACTGCCACCCGCTGCGCCTGCCCGCCGGACAACTCGGCCGGCCAGGCGCGGTGCCGCTCGGCGAGACCGACCTCGGCCAGCGCCCGCCGGACACGCCCCGGGCCGTCCACGCCGGACAGCCCGAGCCCCACGTTGTCCGCCACCCGTTTCCACGGCAGCAACCGGTGTTCCTGGAAGACCACGGCGGCGGTGCCGTGTACGACGCTCGTCCCGCCGGCCTCGCCGTCCAACCCGGCGAGAATCCGCAGGAGCGTGCTCTTGCCGGAACCACTGCCGCCCAGCAGGGCCACCACCTCACCGCGGGCGATGCTCAGGTCGACCCCGGCCAGCACGACCGTCGGCCCGAACGCCCGGCGCACCGCGTGCGCGGTCAGCACCGGCTCCGCGCCGGTCAGGTGGCCCGCAGTCCGCGACGCCATGTCAACATCCTCCTCTCCAGGACGCGCAACGCACTGTCGGATATCAGCCCGAGAAGGGCGTAGACGAGCAGGCCGAGCACCACCACGTCGGTCTGGCTGAACTCCCGCGCCTCCATCATCAGAAAGCCGATCCCGGTCTGGGCGTTGACCTGCTCGCCGACGACCAGGCTGAGCCAGGCCGCGCCGATCGCCAGCCGCAGGCCGAGGAAGAGCGACGGCAGCGCGCCGGGCAGCACAACGTGGCGCAGCCGGGCGGCCTGGCCCAGACCACAGGTACGGGCCGCCTCTACCAGCCTCTCGTCGATGTCCCGGATGCCGGCGTAGGTGTTGAAGTAGATGGGGAAGAACACGCCCAGCGCCACCAGGCTGATCTTCAGTGATTCGCCGATGCCGACCCAGATGATCAGCAGCGGGACCAGCCCGAGGTGCGGCAGCATCCGGGCCATCTGCACCGGCGGGTCGACCAGGTCGTCACCGAGCCGCAGCAGCCCGGCCACGGTGCCCAGGGCCAGGGCCAGGAGACCTCCGATCAGCAGGCCCGCCCCGGCGCGGGTGAGGGAGTCCAGCAGGTGGATGCCGAGTGTTCCGTCCCGGCTGAGCCGCCAGCCGGTGGCCAGGACGTCGCTGGGCGCGGGCAGCTTCTCGGCCGCCAGCAGCCCGGTCCGCGCGGCCAACTCCCAGCCCAGGACCAGCGCCGCCGGGCTCACCACCCGCCGCCAGCGCCGGGCCGGCCGCTGACGACGGGGTACGACCGGTGCCGCCGCCGTGACCTCGTCGGGCACCTCGACGAGGCTGGTACGACTCACTGGAACACCTCGTTGAACCGGCCGTCGACCCGGGATCGGAGGTCGACCGGCCCCGGGATGAGGTCCAGGGCGATGAAGCTGTCGGTGATCGCCTGAAGTTCGTCGCCGATGGCCGGGGTGACCGGGGCGAGGGGCTTGGCGCTGCGGGCCAGCGCGCGGCTGGTGACGTCCTGCGGGATCTTCAGCTCCGGTGCGAGGGTGCTGGCTCGCTCCTCGGGGTGGGCGATGCCCCAGTCGGTCACCTCGCGGTAGCGCTGGAGGAACGCCCGGATCTCGTCCGAGCGCTTGTCGACCGCCCGGGGCGCGGCCAGGACGTACTC
This sequence comes from Micromonospora sp. NPDC048947, assembly GCF_040649495.1. Taxonomy (NCBI): domain Bacteria; kingdom Bacillati; phylum Actinomycetota; class Actinomycetes; order Micromonosporales; family Micromonosporaceae; genus Micromonospora; species Micromonospora sp. NPDC048947. Next base: position 112,947 of record NZ_JBEZFO010000001.1, on the reverse strand, counting down.
ACGGTTGCTGGCCAGGCCCGTCGCGTCGGCGAGCACCTGGACCCCCGGCTGCTCGGCCAGCGCGAAGTACGGGTCCCAGATCACCCAGGCGTCGATCTGGCCCCCGTCGAACGCGGGCCGCCCCTCGGCGGGCTTGAGGTACTTGACCTGGATGTCCTTCAGGGTCATGTGGTTCGCCTCCAGCAGCCGGACCAGCAGCCAGTGCACGTTGGACCCCTTGTTCAGGGCCACCGTCCTGCCCTTGAGGTCGGCGAAGCTGCGGTAGCCCCGATCGGCCTTGACCAGCACGGCCTCGCCCTGCGGGATCGGCGCCGAGGTGCCGATGATGGAGAACGGGATCTTTCCGGCGGCGGCGAAGACGGGCGGCGCCTCGCCGACCTGTCCGATGTCGATCGAGCCGGCCTTGAGCGCCTCGGTGAGCGCCGGACCGCTCTCGAACAACGACCACTGCACATCGGGTGCGGCGTCGCGCGCCTTGACCAGGCTCAGCCCGCCGAAGCGCTGGTAGCCGATCCGGAGCTTGCCCGGCGCGCCGTCAGCATCGGCGGACCCGCCGCACCCGCTTACCGCGACCGTGGCGAGCACCGCCACTGTGGTGAGCGCGGCCGTCAGCAGGCGGCGATGCGGGGGGTGGCTCGTCGACGGGGTGGGCATGGCGGCTCCTCGGGTCGGGCAGGGCGGGGTGGCGACGCATCGACCGGTGTCGGCGCCTGAAGTAGCCTACTAACCCGATAGGTTTTATGGGTAGGCTGTCGGCGGGATCGTCCCACCCCTCAGGAGGTGCCCGCGTCACCGCGTGCGCCGACCGCCCCGCCGACGGAAAGAGCCGCGATGACCCTCACCTTCCACTGGTTCCTGCCCACCAACGGCGACAGCCGGGACATCGTCGGTGGCGGACACGGTGTACCGACCGGCGCCGCCGGAGGCGCACGCCCCGCCAGCGTGGCGTACCTCGGACAGATCGCGCGCAGCGCCGAGCAACTCGGCTTCGTCGGCGCGCTCACCCCCACCGGCGCCTGGTGCGAGGACGCCTGGCTCAGCACCGCGATGCTCACCGAGGTGACCGAGCGACTCAAGTTCCTGGTCGCCTTCCGACCCGGGCTGCTGGCCCCCACCCTCGCCGCCCAGATGGCCTCCACCTTCCAGCGGTTGTCCCGGGGCCGGCTGCTGCTCAACGTGGTCACCGGCGGCGAGTCGCAGGAGCAGCGGGCCTACGGCGACTTCCTGGACAAGGACGCCCGGTACGCGCGGGCCGACGAGTTTCTACACGTGGTGCGCGCGCTCTGGCGCGGCGACACGGTCGACCACGATGGCACCCACGTACGGGTCGAACAGGCCCGGCTGCACCGGCTGCCCGACCCGGTGCCACCGGTCTACTTCGGTGGGTCCTCCGCGGCCGCCCTCCCGGTGGCGGTGCGGCACAGCGACGTCTACCTCACCTGGGGCGAACCACCAGCCCTGGTCGCCGACAAACTGGAGCGGGTCCGGGCGTTGGCCGCCCGCTCCGGACGGGAGTTGCGCTTCGGCATCCGGCTGCACGTCATCGCGCGCGACACCGCCGAACAGGCGTGGGGGCAGGCCCAGCGCCTGCTCGACGGGGTAGCCGAGGCCGACATCCGGGCCGTGCAGGAAGGGCTGCGCCGCAGCGAGTCCGAGGGGCAGCGCCGGATGCTCGACCTGCACGGTGGCTCCCGCGACGGGCTGGAGGTCGCGCCCAACCTGTGGGCGGGCGTCGGGCTGGTCCGTGGCGGGGCCGGCACCGCCCTGGTGGGCAGTCATGCCGAGGTCGCCGACCGGATCGCCGAGTACCACGCGCTCGGCATCGACGAGTTCATCCTCTCCGGCTACCCGCACCTGGAGGAGGCGTACTGGTTCGGCGAGGGGGTGCTGCCAATCCTGCGCGACCGCGGACTGTGGCGGCACCCCGACGGCCAACCAGGGGCCGCCGACCACGTCGACGTCCCGTTCGTCGGCGTGCCAGCGCCGCAGCCCGCCGGAGCCCGCTGACCGACCGACCCGCGGCAACCGGCGCCACGGCCGCTCACAGGTCCATCGCGTAGACCCGGACCTGACGGCCGGTGTCCGGCTGCACGGTCTCGCGTTCCAGCGACATGCCCAGCTTGACCATCACCCGCGCGGACGCCTCGTTGCCGACGACGTGGATGCTGACCAGCCGCCGCAGGTCGAGCGTGGCACGGGTGTGGGCGACAACGGCCCGCGCCGCCTCGGTGGCCAGGCCCCGACCCCAGTACGCGCGGCCGAGCCGCCAGCCGATCTCCACGGCCGGCATGATCTCGGGCAGGAAGGTCGGCACGGCCAGTCCGGTGAAACCGGCCAGCTCGCCGGTCTCTCTGACCTCCACCGCGTACAGGCCGAAGCCGTGCTCGTCCCACTGCCGCTGATAGGTGGCCAGACGCTCCGCGGTCGCGGCCCGGTCCAGGGTGCGGCCGTCATGGATGTAGCGCATCACCTCGGGCTGCGCGTTGACGGCGGCGAACCCGTCCAGATCATCGCTTCGCATGCGGCGCAACAGCAGCCGCGGAGTTTCCAGGGACGTGGCATCAGGGGAGCTTTTCGGGTCAGGCACCTCCCCTTCGTAGCATTTCGGCGCCCACGGGGCGACGGGACGTCTCTAGGCGGAGCGGCCGGCGAACCGCTGGCCGACCCGCCGCCCGACGAGGCTCACCAGCGTGCTGCCGACAGCCATCCCGACCAGCACCAGAATCCCGCCGACCACCCACAGCCCGCTGTCGTCGGTTCCGGCGGCCCGCCACGACCAGACCGCCGTGAACGCCACAGTCATCACCGGCGCCACCAGCCACGGGCTGAGCCGCGTCCCGGCGAGCGCGGCCAGCAGCACCAGCGTCAGCACGCAGCCGATCACCTGCCACGCCTCGTACGGGCCGCTGCTCGCGCCGGTCTGCGCGTCGACCGTGTACCGGGTGTCCCAGCCCAGCCAGAGGATCCACGCACCGACCGTGGCCACCGCCAGAAACAGAACACCGAGCAGTGCGCGGGTACCCCTCGTCGCCGTCATCGGGCGATCATGCCCTGCCTGCCGCCGCACCGGAACACGGCCCGGCGCCCGGCACCATCAGTGATGGCTGTTGCCTCGGTCGGTGGCGATCCTCTACGGTCTGCTCAGCGGTGGGCGGTGCGGTCCGCATCCGACCCGACACCGCCGGTTGCCCGTCGTGCGGGCCGGGATGGTGGAATCCCGGGTCGCCCCGTCGGCGGTGACCCGGCGGTCGTGTGACTCCCAGCTCGTCCCCTCGGGTCCTGTGCCCGGGTGGCTCCGTGTGGAGCCGACGGCGAGCCGGGGCACGCCGACCCACCGGGAGAGCCCCGTGTTCCTCAGCCCGCACGAGCAGGACCGCCTGCTCGTCCACGTCGCGGCAGATGTCGCCCGCGCCCGCCGCGAACGCGGCCTGCGCCTCAACTACCCCGAAGCCGTCGCGGTGATCACCGCGTTCCTCCTCGAAGGTGCCCGCGACGGGCGGTCGGTGGTCGACCTGATGTCCGCCGGCCGGGCGGTGCTCGGCCGCGACGACGTCCAGGACGGCATCCCCGAGCTGCTGAGGGAGGTGCAGGTGGAGGCGACCTTCCCGGACGGCACCAAGCTCGTGACCGTGCACCACCCGATCCCATGATCCCCGGGGAGATCCTGCCGGCGGCGGACCCGGTCGAGATCAACGTGGGGCGTCCGGTGACCACGGTGCTCGTGGTCAACACCGCCGATCGCCCGGTGCAGGTCGGCTCGCACTACCACTTCGCCGAGGCCAACCCGGCGTTGTCGTTCGACCGGGGCGCGGCCTGGGGACAACGGCTCGCCGTTCCGGCCGGCACCTCGGTCCGGTTCGAGCCGGGCATCAACCGCAGCGTCGACCTCGTGCCACTTGGCGGCGCACGCGTCGTGCCGGGCCTGCGCGCAGAGTGCGCCGGACCGTTGGACCCGTCGCCGCACGCGGTCACGGCCGACGGGTCGCCGCGGTGAGCGCCGTGCGGCGGGACCGCTACATCGACCTGTACGGGCCGACGACCGGTGACCGGATCCGACTGGCCGACACCAACCTGCTGATCGAGGTGGAGACCGACCACTGCGTGGGCGGCGACGAGGCGGTCTTCGGCGGCGGAAAGGTGATCCGCGAGTCGATGGGGCAGTCCCGTGCCACCCGCGCCGAGGGGGCGCTGGACACCGTCATCACCGGCGCCGTGGTGCTCGACCACTGGGGCGTGGTCAAGGCCGACGTGGGGCTGCGCGACGGGCGCATCGTGGCGCTCGGCCGCTCCGGCAACCCGGACACCATGCCCGGTGTCCACCCCGACCTGGTCATCGGCCCGTCGACCGAGGTGATCGCGGGCAACGGTCGGATCCTCACCGCCGGAGCTGTCGACACCCACGTGCACTTCATCTGCCCGCAGATCGTCACCGAGGCGCTGGCCAGTGGCATCACCACAATGGTCGGCGGTGGCACCGGGCCGGCCGAGGGGACCCGCGCGACAACTGTCACACCGAACGCCTGGCACCTGGCCCGGATGCACGAGGCACTGGACACCATGCCGGTCAACGTGCTGCTGCTCGGCAAGGGCAACACCGTCTCCACCGAGGCGTTGTGGGAACAGTTGCGGGCCGGCGCGGGCGGTTTCAAGCTGCACGAGGACTGGGGCACCACACCGGCGGCGATCGACGCCTGCCTGCGGGTGGCGGACGCGTCCGGGGTCCAGGTGTCGATCCACACCGACACGCTCAACGAGGCCGGGTTCGTCGCCGACACCCTGCGGGCGATCGGTGGACGGGCGATCCACTCGTACCACACCGAGGGAGCCGGTGGCGGGCACGCGCCGGACATCATCACAGTGGCCAGCGAACCGAACGTGCTGCCGTCGTCGACCAACCCGACCCGGCCGTACACCGCAAACACCCTGGCCGAACACCTGGACATGTTGATGGTCTGCCACCATCTCAATCCGTCCGTCCCGGAGGACCTGGCCTTCGCCGAGAGTCGGATCCGACCGTCCACGATGGCCGCCGAGGACCTGCTGCACGACCTCGGCGCGATCTCGATCATCGGCTCGGACGCGCAGGCGATGGGCCGGGTCGGCGAAGTGATCATGCGGACCTGGCAGAGCGCCCACGTGATGAAGGACCGGGTCGGCGCCCTGCCGGGTGACGGGCCCGCCGACAACAACCGGGCCCGACGGTACGTGGCGAAATACACCATCTGCGCGGCGATGGCCAACGGCCTGGAACGGGAGGTCGGCTCGGTCGAACCGGGCAAGCTCGCCGACCTGGTGCTGTGGGACCCGGCGTTCTTCGGCGTACGGCCGCACCTGGTGCTCAAGGGCGGCATGATCGCGTACGCCCAGATGGGCGACGCCAACGCCTCGATCCCGACACCGCAGCCGATGCTGCCGAGGCCGATGTTCGGGGCGTACGGCGCAGCGGCGGCCGCCACCAGCCTGGCCTTCGTGGCCCCGGCGGCCCTGGACGCCGGACTCCGCCTCGACGTGCGTCGCCGGGTGGTGCCGGTGAGCGACGTACGGTCGCGGGGCAAGGCCGACCTGCCGGAGAACAACGCGATGCCGCGCATCGAGGTGGACCCGGACACCTTCACCGTGCGGATCGACGGGCAGGTGGTGGAGCCGGACCCGGTGACCCGGCTGCCGATGGCCCAGCGGTACTTCCTGTTCTGATGGCGACGCCGAGCCTGCTGTTGCTGTTGGCCGACGGGCGCTTCCCGGCCGGGGCGCACGCGCACTCCGGTGGTCTGGAGGCGGCCGTCGCCGCCGGCCGGGTGACCGACCTGGCGTCGTTGGAGGCGTTCCTGGCCGGACGGCTGGCCACCGCCGGTCTTGTCGGCGCGGCGTTCGCGGCGGCCGCACACCGGGTGGCGATGCCCGAGACGGTCGGCTCGGCGCACCCGGCCCGGTCCGCCCGACCATCGGACGCGCCGGTCGGGTCCGCCGTCCGGTCGGACGCGCCGGTCGGGTCTGCTGTCCGGTCGGGGGCGCTGGCCGGGTCTGCCGTCCGGTCGGGGGCGCTGGCCCGGCTCGACGCGGAGCTGGACGCGCGTACCGCCGCCCCGGCGTTGCGGGCGGTCTCGCGCCGGCAGGGCCGGGCGCTGCTGCGAGCCGGCCGGTCCATCTGGTCGGACGCCCCGTTCGCCGACCTGCCCGCGACGCCAGGTGGCGCGCACCAACCGCTGGTGCTCGGGCTGCTCTGCGCCGCGGCCGGGTTGTCCCGCGTCGAGACCGCCACGATCGCCGCGTACGGGACGTTGACCGGGGCGGCCAGCGCCGGTGTACGTCTGCTCGGCCTCGACCCGTACCAGGTCCAGACCCTGCTTGTCGGCCTGGCCGACGCCTGCGACGGCACTGCCGCCGACGCGGCGCGGGCCGCCGATGACCCACCGGAGCGGCTGCCGGCCGCCGCCGCTCCACTTGCCGACATCCATGCCGAAATCCATGCCACCTGGGAGGTGCGTCTCTTTGCGTCCTGACACCGTTGTGCCGAGCGCTGTGCCCGCCGTCGAACCGATCACGCCGCCGCCGGCCGTCCCACCCCACGACGAGAGCGTTCCGCACACCCATCCGGAGCCGGGGGTGGACCCCCATCCGCCGTTGGCGCGTGCCGGTCGGGCCCTGCGGGTCGGCATCGGCGGCCCGGTCGGCTCCGGCAAGACGGCCCTGGTGGCCGCGCTCTGCCGTGCCTTCGCCGACGAGTTGCGGCTCGGCGTGGTGACCAACGACATCTACACGACCGAGGACGCCGATTTCCTCCGGCGGGCCGGCGTGCTGGACCCGGCCCGGATCCGCGCTGTGGAGACCGGCTGCTGCCCGCACACGGCGATCCGCGACGACATCGGTGCCAACCTGGACGCCGTCGACGAGCTGGCCGAGGCGGTCGGCCCGTTGGACCTCGTCCTCGTGGAGAGCGGTGGGGACAACCTGACCGCGACCTTCAGCCGGGGGCTGGTCGACCGGCAGATCTTCGTGGTCGACGTGGCGGGCGGGGACAAGGTGCCCCGCAAGGGCGGGCCGGGGGTCACCGCCGCCGACCTTCTCGTGATCAACAAGACCGACCTGGCGCCGATGGTGGGTGCCGACCTCGCCGTCATGGATCGTGACGCGCGGGCCCGGCGCGGCGACCTCCCGACCCTCTTCCTGTCCATCGTGGGAGACCCCACCGCCACGTCGGTAGCGGACTGGATCCGGCACGAGTTGGCCCACCACGCCGCAGTGCACCCACTGACCGCGCCGGTCGGCCCGGCCTGATGCGAGCGCTCGCTCGGCTGGTCGCCCGGGCCGACGGTCGGGGTGGCACGGCCCTGGTCGAGCTGCACGGCGATACGCCGTTGTTGCTGCGCCAGACCCCGACCGACGGTGGTGTCGCCACGGTGCACCTCGTCGGCGGGGCGGCCGGACCGCTCGCCGGCGACGATCTGCGCCTGGAGATCGAGGTCGGGCCGGGGGCGGCGGTCCGGGTGCACAGCGTCGCCGCGTCGATCGCCCTACCGGGTCGCGCGGGTGCCGTCTCCCGGATGGCGGTTCGGGCGGTGGTGCACGCCGACGCCACGCTGCACTGGCTTCCGGAACAGTTGGTCGCGGCGGCCGGCTGCGCGCACCTCGCCGAGTCCCGGATCGAGTTGGCCGCCGGTGCGAGCCTGCTGTGGCGCGACGAGCTGATCTGCGGCCGGTACGGCGAGGCGCCCGGCGGCGCCGTCGTACACACCCAGGTCGACTACGCGGGTCGACCACTGCTGCGCCAGTCCCTCGCGGTGGGACCGCACGCGCCGGGCTGGGCCGGCCCGGCGGTGCTCGGCGGCGCCCCGGCCACCGGATCGCTGCTCGTGGTCGATCCGTCGCAGGCCGCCGAACCGCCAATGGCCGACGGCAGTGTCGCCCGGCTGCCGTTGGCCGGTGGCCCCGCGACACTGTGGACAGCCACCGCTCCCGACGCGCACACCCTGCGCGCTTACCTCGCCGGCTAGCCCACCTCACCGGCTAGGAAGCCCAGTCGGTCCGCCTGGCCCCCGCGGCCGTTCTGGAGGCGGACACTGCGGAGAGCGTGATGTCTGTGAGTCATCACGATGACTCACAGACATCACGCTCTCGGGTGGGAGCCGCGCGAGGCTCGATGGCATTGGCGGCTGGGTGCCGCGTGTGGCCGGCAGTGTTCGCGGCTGGGTGGGTGTCCGGCCGGGTGGCGTTGGCGGCTGGGTGCCGCGTGTGGCCGGGCAGCGTTCCCGGTTGAGTGGGTGTCCGGTCGGAGGTTGTTCGCGGCTGCTTGGGGTCTGCGGCGTTGGTGGCTGGGTGGGGTGTCCGATCGGGTGCCGTTGGCGGCCGGTGGGGGTGTGCGGGCCGGGTCGCGTTGGCGGCTGGGTTGTGCGTGTGGCCGAGTGGTGCGTGCGGTCGGGCGGCGCTTGGAGGCGGGTCGCGCTGAAGGCTGGCCCTGGGCCGATCCTTGTCGCGTCGGGAGCAGGGTGAGACTGCGGCTCGCCCAGGAGGTCGGTCGGTGAGGCGGGGACGGCTCAGCGGTGGGGGCCGGACGCGTCGGCGTGTTCCCGTGGCCGGGCCGGGTCGAGACGGCCGATCAGGTCGCCGATCTGGCTCACCAGGTCGGCGGCGTGCTGCACGCCCAGTTCGGCGATGCTGGCTCGGACCCGCTCGTCCAGGCGGGCGTGCTCGCGGCGGCCCCGAGCGGTCAGGTATGCCCGGATCCGTCGGCGGTCGATCGGATCGACCCGGCGGAAGACGAGGTTGCGGTCGACGAGCTGGTCGACCAGCTTGGTGAGGGTGCCCGGCGGCAGCGACGCCTCGACGGACACCTCGCTCATCGGGTGGCCCTGGCCGTCGGCGAGCAGGCAGAGCACCCGCCACGCCTCGATGCTGATCGCGTCGTCGGCCAGAACAGCGCCCAGTCGGCGGGAGAGCAGCCGTTCGGCGCGGGTGAGCGAGCGCAGCAGGTCGGCTGGCGCCCCGGGCACGTCTGACATGAAACTCCCTGGGCCGGTGGCCCTGTCATGGTAGCGAGTCGTCCCGGCCAGTGGTGAGCGCTGGTCTTCCGTCGTGGGCCGGGCAATCATGTGGTCATGTCCGCGCCGGCACCGCCGTGGCTGACCGTCGACAGTGCCGTGGTCAGCATCGCGCTGGTCTACCCCATGCGCGGGCCGGCCGGCATGTTCGGCCCCACCTGTGAACTCTGCGCGCAGCTCGCGGTCGAGGAGATCAATCGGTGCGGTGGCGTGCTGGGTCGGGAGGTCCGGCTGGTGCCGGTCGACGGTGGCGCACCGCCGGCCGAGGTGGCCGCCGAGGTCGAGGCGTTGGTGTCGGTGGGGGCCGTGCAGGGGGTGACGGGGTGGCACATCTCCTCGGTGCGCCAGGCGTTGGCGCCCCGCGTCGCGCACCGTGTGCCCTACGTCTACACCGCACTCTACGAGGGCGGCGAACGCACCGAAGGTGTCTTCCTGACCAGCGAGACGCCGGATGCCCAACTGTGGCCCGCGATGCGGCTGCTCGCCGCGGAGCAGGGCGTGCGCCGCTGGTTCGTGGTGGGCAACGACTACGTGTGGCCGCGCCGGACGTCGCGGGCGGCCCAGCGGTACGCGCTGCGCGCCGGTGGGCAGGTGGTGGGCAGGCACTTCCTGTCGTTGGACGCGCACGACTTCACCGAGGTGTTGCGCCGCATCGAGCACAGTGACGCGGACGCGGTGTTGATGCTGCTGGTCGGTGCCGACGCGGTCCGGTTCAACCGCGCGTTCGCCCGATCCGGCCTGGACCAGCGCTGCCTGCGGCTGAGCACCCTGATGGACGAGAACATGCTGTTGGCCAGCGGCGCCGGCGCGACCCGGAGGCTGTACAGCACCGCGGGTTTCTTCGCCGGGCTGGTCACACAGGAGAATCTCGACTTCCACGGCGAGTTCGCGCGGCGTTTCGGGGTGGAGGCGCCGCCGCTGGGAAGCCTGGGGGAGTCCTGCTACGAGGGCGTCATGCTGCTTGCCGCGCTGATCGGCCAGGCCCGCACCCTCGACGTACGGGCCATCGAGACGGCCGCCGACACGGTTGCCTACCACGGGCCCCGTGGGCGGTTGCGGCTGCGCCAGCGGCACGTCCGGCAGCGCATCTACCTCGCCGAGGCCGACGGGCTCGACTTCACAGTGCTCGCCCAGCTCTGAACTCAGCACCGCAGTCGGCCCAGCCGACCCTTGACAGCGCCACCCGATCCCGTCCTAAGATGCTTCCTGCGTGAAGTATCTGCCATGGGGTCAGATCTCACCATTGCGTGCCCACCGTTGACGGATTCGTCCGCCGACCATTGTGGTGGCACTTATCCTGCGTTTTTCCGAACGGCCGACACCGCTTCCTCCCCAACGGTGTCGGCCGTTTTTCGTGCGCGCCTCGACGGTCCCTCGGAAACAGTCAATTAAGGACTGGGAAACACCCGCGCAATCATGCCGGTCAACGCTTTCCCTGCCCATATCCGATCCGGTGCCCTGCGCGGCGTCCACCCGTCGACCCTGGCATCGCCCACGTCAGCTCCATCGGACCGCACCGACCGTCCTTTCGCCACTTGAGTGCACCGCAGGGAGAGTAGATGTCATTATTCCGGGGCCGCCGCATCCTGGCGGGTGCCATGACCCTGGTCGCCGCGGCCGCGATGACCGCGTGCGGCAGCAAGACCACCGACGAGGGCGGCGCGACCGGCGTCACCGCCGACGTCTCCGGTGACACCGTCAAGGTGGGCCTGCTCAACTCGCTCTCCGGGACCATGGCGATCAGCGAGGTCACCGTCCGCGACTCCATCATGCTCGCCGTCGATGAGATCAACGCGGCCGGTGGTGTCCTCGGCAAGAAGATCCAGCCGGTCGGTGAGGACGGCGCCTCGGACTGGCCCACCTTCGCCGAGAAGGCCGAGAAGCTCATCTCCGAGGACCGCGTTGCCGCCGTCTTCGGCTGCTGGACGTCGGCCAGCCGCAAGGCGGTCAAGCCGGTGTTCGAGAAGAACAAGGCGTTGCTGTTCTACCCGGTGCAGTACGAGGGGCTTGAGCAGTCGCCCTACATCTTCTACACCGGAGCGACGACCAACCAGCAGATCGTTCCCGGGCTGGACTACCTCAAGTCGCAAGGCGTCAAGTCGGTCTATCTGGTCGGTAGCGACTACGTCTTTCCGCGAACCGCAAACAAAATCATCAAGGCGTACGCGACCGCGAACGGGATGACGGTGCTGGGTGAGGATTACGCGCCGCTGGGCTCGACCGAGTTCGGCACCATCGTCAACAAGGTCAAATCGTCCGGCGCGGACGCGGTGTTCAACACACTCAACGGTGACAGCAACGTGGCCTTCTTCAAGGAGTACAAGTCCGCGGGTCTGAGCGCCGCCGCGATGCCGGTGGTGTCGGTGTCGATCGCCGAGGAAGAGGTGAAGGGCATCGGCACCCAGTACCTGGAGGGCCAGCTGACGGCCTGGAACTACTACCAGACCACCCCGGGCGCGGCGAACTCGAAGTTCGTGGCCGCGTACAAGGCGAAGTACGGCGCGGACAAGCCGACAAGCGATCCGATGGAGGCCGCGTACGTCGGCGTGCACCTGTGGAAGGCGATGGTCGAGAAGGCCGGCGCCTTCGACGTGGAGAAGGTCCGCTCCGCCTCGGACGGGATCACCTTCGACGCGCCGGAGGGTCTGGTCACCGTCGACGGCAAGACCCAGCACATCGCCAAGACCGCCCGGATCGGCAAGATCGGCGCGGACGGTCTGATCACCGAGGTGTGGAACTCCGGCAAGCCGGTCGCACCGGACCCGTACCTCAAGACCTACCCGTGGGCGAGCGGCCTGAGCTGACGCCGCCGGCCCGGGCGGAACGCGTTGCCGCGCGCTCCGCCCGGGCCACCCGACCAGCAGTTCGGAGTCCCCACCGTGACAGTCCTCTTCGGTCAACTCTTCACCGGCATCAGCATCGGCGCGGTGCTGCTGCTCATCGCGCTCGGCCTCGCGCTGACCTTCGGCCAGATGAACGTGATCAATATGGCGCACGGTGAATTCATCATGGCCGGCGCGTACACCACCTACGTTCTGCAACAGAGCATCACCGGCGCCGGCCTCTCGCTGGCGGTCGCGCTGCCGGTGGCGTTCGTGGTCGCCGGCACCATGGGTGTCCTGCTGGAGGTGCTGCTCATCCGCCGGCTCTACGCCCGGCCACTGGACACCCTGCTGGTCACCTGGGGTGTCTCGCTGATTCTGCAACAACTGGCCCGGGACATCTTCGGCAGCCCGAACGTGCAAACCCGCGCGCCCGAGCTGCTCACCGGCAACGTGGCGCTGCCCGGCGGGCTGACCATCGCCAACAACCGGCTGTTCATCCTGGCCCTGGCGCTGGCTGCCGTCGCGGCGCTCACACTGGCGCTGCGACTCACCCCGCTCGGGCGTCGCATCCGCGCGGTGGTGCAGAACCGCGACCTCGCCGCCGTGTCCGGCATCGCCACCTCCCGGGTCGACCGGACGACCTTCTTCCTCGGCTCCGGCCTGGCCGGGCTCGCCGGGGTGGCCCTCACCCTGCTCGGCCCGATCGGCCCGACAATGGGCACCAACCTGATCATCGACGCCTTCCTGGTCGTCGTGGTCGGCGGGATCGGCCAGCTCAAGGGCAGTGTGATCGTCGCCTTCGCCCTCGGCGTGCTCCAGGCCACCGGGGAGTACCTGACCACCCTCAGCGTCGCCAAGGTGATCGTGTTCGTGGCGATCGTCGCGTTCCTCCAGTGGCGGCCACAGGGTCTGTTCACGCTGCGGACCAGGAGCCTCGCATGACCGCCGTCACCCCCGCGCCGCCCAGCACCGCCGTCCGTCCGGCGCCTGCCGGCGCCGTACCCCCGAACCGCCCCGCCGGCCGTTCGCGGCTCCGGACCCTGGCCGGCTTCGCCTTCGGCGCGGCGCTGCTGTTCGCCGTCGCCCCGCTGGTGTTGTCGGACTTCCGGCTGGCCCTGCTCGCCAAGTACCTCTGTGTCGCCATGGTCGCGGTCGGCATCGGGATCGCCTGGGGCCGGGGCGGGATGCTCACCCTGGGCCAGGGCGTCTTCTTCGGCCTCGGCGGCTACGCGATGGCCATGCACCTCAAGCTCGCCGACGCGGGCCCGGGTGGGATGCCCGACTTCATGCAGCTGTACGGGCAACTCGACGAGCTGCCGCTGTGGTGGCGGCCGTTCGCCAGCCCGTGGTTCGCGCTGCCCGCCACTGTGCTGCTGCCGATGGCTGTCGCCTTCGGGCTCGGCTCGCTGGTCTTCCGTCGCCGGGTCCGTGGCGCGTACTTCGCCATCCTCAGCCAGGCGCTCGCCGCCGCGATGGTGATCCTGCTGATCGGCCAGCAGGGCACCACTGGCGGCACCAACGGGCTCACCGACATCACCGGCTTCTTCGGCTACGACCTGGACGACCCGGTCAACCAGCGGATGGTGTATTTCATCATCGCCGGGACGCTGCTGGCGTTGCTCGCGCTGACCCGTCAGCTCATCCACAGCCGCTACGGCGAGCTGCTGGTGGCGGTCCGCGACGGTGAGGAACGGGTCCGCTTCCTGGGCTACGACCCGGCGTCGGTCAAGCTGGTGGCGTACGTGGTCGCGGCGGGGATGGCCGGGCTGGCCGGGGCGCTGTTCGTGCCGGCGGTGGGCATCATCTCGCCCGCGCTGATCGGCATCGTCCCGTCGATCGAGTTCGTCATCGGCGTCGCAGTGGGCGGCCGGGCGACACTGCTCGGGCCGGTGCTCGGCGCGGTGGCGGTCGCCTGGGCGCGTACCGCCCTCTCCGAGCGTTTCCCGGGCACCTGGACGTACCTTCAGGGGTTGCTCTTCGTGGTCGTGGTGGCGTTCCTGCCCGGCGGCCTGGCGTCGCTGTGGGCGTTGGCCCGCCGCCGCGACGTCGCCGCGCAGCCGCTGCGGCGCGGGTGGTTGTCGCTGGGCAGACGACGCACCGAGCGGACGGAGGTGCCGGCGGCATGAGCGAACGCACCGAGCGCAGGGAGGGCCGTGAGCGCATGCCCAGCCAGCACGGCATGAGCGGCGAACGGTTGGACGGGTTGTCCGTCCGTGACCTGCGGGTCAGCTTCGACGGCTTCACCGCTGTGGACGGCGTCTCGTTGGAGGTGCCCGCCGGTGACATCCGGTTCCTGATCGGGCCGAACGGCGCCGGCAAGACCACTGTTGTCGACGCGGTCACCGGTCTGGTCCGGGCCACCGGCTCGGTCCGGTTCGGGGTTGAGGAACTGCTCGGCCGGCCGGTGCACCGGATCAGCCGACTCGGCATCGGGCGGACCTTCCAGACCTCGACGGTATTCGAGGAGCTGTCGGTGTTGCAGAACCTCGACATCGCGGCGGGCGCTCGCCGCAGCTGGGCGACGCTGGCCCGCCGCCGCCGTGGTGTGCCCGACGAGATCGCCGCCGCGTTGGAGACCATCGGTCTGGCCGAGCGGGCCGCTGACCTCGCCGGGACGCTCGCGCACGGCCAGAAGCAGTGGCTGGAGATCGGCATGCTGCTGGTGCAGGACGCGCGGCTGTTGCTGCTGGACGAGCCGGTCGCCGGGATGAGCCATGAGGAACGCGACGCCACCGGCGCCCTGTTGGAGACGGTGAGCCGGGACCGCACCGTCGTCGTGATCGAGCACGACATGGACTTCCTGCGTCGGTTCGCGCGCAGCGTCACAGTGCTGCACGCCGGCCGGGTGCTCAGCGAGGGCACTGTCGCGCAGGTCCAGGCGGATCCGCGCGTGCAGGAGGTCTACCTTGGCCACCCGGTGGACGCCGGGTCGGCCCGCACCGGCCTGGAGGCATGATGCTGACGCTGCGCGGAGTGCACGCCGGGTACGGTCGCTCGGAGGTGCTGCACGGGGTCGATCTGGCGGTCCCGCCCGACGGGGTGGCCGCCGTGCTCGGGCATAACGGCGCCGGCAAGAGCACACTGCTGCGGGTCGCGGCGGGGCTGCTGCGCCCGAGTTCCGGCACCGTCGAGCTCGACGGTGAGGACGTCACCCGCGCCGGGCCGCACGAGCGGGTGGCGCGGGGGATGGCGTACGTGCCGCAGGGTCAGCAGTGCTTCCCGCACCTGACCGCTGCGGAGAACCTACGGCTGGTCGCCGACGGTCGGCGCGACGGGGCGGTGGCCACGGCGGAGGTGCTGGATCTGTTTCCGGCACTGCGCCCGCTGCTGCGGCGTCGGGCCGGGCTGCTCTCCGGCGGTCAGCGCCAGCAGCTGGCCATCGCCCGGGCCCTGATCACCCGGCCGCGGCTGCTGATGCTCGACGAGCCGACCGAGGGCATCCAGCCGTCGGTGGTCGCCGAGATCCAGGAGCGGATCGTCGAGTTGACCCGGCAGTCCGGGTTCAGTGTGCTCCTCGTCGAGCAGCACCTGGGCTTCGCGCTGCGGGTGGCGGACCGCTACCACGTGCTGGAGTCGGGCAGGGTCACCTCGCACGGCGACGGGGGTTCCACTGCCGAACGGGAGGTCCGGGCGGCGTTGGCGGTGTGATCGGGGTGGCGTCGGTCAGGTCCTCGGTGCCGGCCCGGTCGAGTCACGGACCACCAGCAGGTGCCCGGTGGGACGGCGGCGAGGGCGTGTCGTGCGTGGCTTGAGCGCGAGGGCGAGTGCCGTGCGGCCCATCTCGGTCATCGGCAGGCGGATGGTGGTGAGGCTGGGTGCGAGGTCGGCAGCCACGGAGACGTCGTCGAAGCCGACGACTGACATCCGTGCGGGCACCGGCACGCGGCGCGAGCGCAACGTCGACAGCACGCCCATGGCCATCGCGTCGTTGAGCGCGATGATCGCCGTCGTCTCGGGATGGTCGTTGAGGATCTGCTCGGCGGCGGCGCGTCCACCGCCGCGGGTGAAGTCGCTGTGCACGACGGCGAGGTCGGCGGGGGACCGCCCGCGCTCCCGCAGAGCCGACGACACTCCGGCCAGCCGGTCGGCGACGGTGGTGAGGCCGGCGCTGCCCGCGGCGACAGCGATCCGCCGGTGGCCGAGATCCATCAGGTGCTGGGCGAGCGCGAAGCCACCGGCCTCGTTGTCCGGCAGCACGGCGTCGACGCCGAGCGCGTGCCGCCCGATGGCGGCGGCCCGGCCGCCGTGGTCCTGGAACGTGGCCAGCTCGGCGCGCGCCGCGCTCTCCATCCGTGGGTCGTCGTAGCCCGAACCGCTGATCAGGACGATGCCGACCCGTTGGGCGATCAGGTGGCGCAGCTGTTGCAGCTCGTAGTCGGGGTCGCGGCCGGACTGGCAGATCTGCACGAGCAGCCCCTGCTCGGCGGCGAGCTGGATGACCCCGGCGGCGATCTCGGAGAAATACGGGTCGTCGACCTGATGGACGATCAACCCCACAGTGGAGGTGGCCCCGCTGGCCAGGGTGCGGGCGTACGGGTTGGCCACGTAGCCCAGTTCGCGGGCGACCTGCCGGATCCGGTCGGCCACCTCGGCGCTGACCCCCTCACGACCGGCGAGGGCGCGGGAGGCGGTCGCCAGCGAGACGGCGGCGTGTCGGGCGACGTCCACGAGGCGCGGCCGCTGGCTGGCCCTGGGCATCGGCAACCTTCCGAAAACATCCATGTCGCCCGATCTGTTGCGAGCGACATCGATCGAAGCCTAGGGTACGTAAGCGCTTTCGTAAGCGCTTACGTGACCGGCATCCGGGATGCCGCGAAACGAGGTGACAGCCATGTCCAGGGCCCGAAGAGCGGCCGTCTCCCTCCTGGCGATCGGCGCACTGACCGGCGCCAGCGCGCCAGCGGCGCAGGCGGATCGCAGCATGTCGTCCGACGTCCACCCGGCGCTGCGCGCGCACCTGGTCGCCGCGTACGACTTCGACCACCCGGTGCCCGGCGACCCCGCCCTCGAACGCGACCAGGGGCGTTCCGGCACCGAGATCGAGCTGATCAACGGCGGCACCGCCATGCGGGTGCCGGACCGCGCCTACCGCGGCAGCCGCAACGCGGTGCAGACCCGGCAGGTCGCCCCCGCCGTCGCCGGCAACGACGACTGGAAAGCCGGCACCTGGTCGGCCAGCGGGGTGCGGACACTGCGTGCCTTCAGCGCCACCGCCGGCACCACTGTGATGGGCTGGTTCAAGCTGAACATGGACAGCCCGCTACCCAACTCCACCACCGCCGACCCGGACGACAGGTACAACGCGATCGGGCTGGCCGGAGTGCTGACCGGCGACTCCGACGGCCACGGCGTCCGCGCCCTGCTGGAGCTGATCGACGTCGACGGGGAGTTGCGCCTCGTCGCGCTCGGCCGGCGGCTCGACGGCGGCAACTCACAGACCTTCGCCGCCACCCGGGACTGGCGTGAGCTGCTGCCGGTGGGGGAGTGGGTGCACCTCGCCGCCACCTTCGACTTCACCACCGGCGCGCTCGCCCTCTACCGCAACGGCGAGCCGGTGGACGGCTTCTACACCCGCGCCGACGACCCGTGGCTGGTGTCCGGGCCGGGCCCGCACGTGACCACCGCGTCCGACCCCCGGGGCATCAAGATCGGCGGGAGCTTCCCGCAGGACACACTCGAACGCAACCCGTGCGACTGCCGGATGGACGGCCTGATGTTCCTCGACAGTGTGGTCTCCGCGAACGACGTACGGAGGCAGTACCACCACCTTGCCCGCTGACCACCCTCGGCACCGTCCCACCGAGAAGGAGACACGCGTGCGCACCCTGCACCGCCGCGCCGGCACCGTCCGCCGGCCCACAGTGAGGGCCGGCCTCACCGCCCTCGTGCTGATCCTGTCCACACTGGTCGCCACGCCCGCGCGCGCCGCCGACGCGGTCTACGACCCGATCCCCGAGATGCCGGTCCAGTCCCGACTGGGGCTGGTCCTCAGCGAGTACGCAAGCTTCCCGCAGTCGTACCCCACGCCGGCGCCGACCGACGCGCGGCTCATGCGTACCGCGCGGATCAACACCATCATGGAGGTGCCCGACGGCTCCGGCCGGCGGGCGGTGCCCGACCTCAACGGCAGCCTCTACCTGGTCGAGGGTGGCGTGCCGCACGTCTACCTGGACGTGGCCGCGACGTTCGCGCCGCAGTTCTTCTCCGGTCGTGGGCTCGGCCAGGGCTTCGGGTACGTCGCCTTCCACCCGGAGTTCGGGGTGAACGGCCGGTTCTACACCATCCACACCGAGTTGGCGTCGACGACGACCGCCACAGCGGACTACGCCCAGCCCAACACCATCTTCCACGGTGTCATCACCGAGTGGACGGCGACGGATCCGGCCGCCGCCACCTTCGCCGGCACGCACCGGGAGGTGCTGCGCATCGGCTTCGGCGGTCAGGTACACGGCATCCAGGAGATCAACTTCAACCCCACCGCCAAGCGCCACGACCGTGACTACGGCCTGCTGTACCTCGCCGTCGGCGACGGTGGCCAGGGCGCGCGCAACACCGATCCGCAGAACCTTGCCCTGCCGCACGGCAAGCTGCTGCGGATCGACCCCCGGGGCACCAACTCCGCCAACGGGCGTTACGGCATCCCCGCCGGGAACCCGTTCGTCGGCAGGCCCGGCGCGCTCGGCGAGCTCTACGCGGTGGGTTTCCGGGACCCGCACCGCTTCAGCTGGGACCGGGCGACCGGCCGGATGTACCTCGGGCACATCGGTGAACACGCCGTCGAGGCCATCTACGAGGTCCGCGCCGGGGACAACTTCGGCTGGAGCGAGCGCGAAGGCTCCTTCGTCTTCGACAGGGCGGCAACGAATCCCTGCGACCGGCTGTTCCCGCTGCCCGCCGACGATGACAGGTACGGCTACACCTACCCGGTCGCCGCGTACGACCACGACCCCGCCGCCGGTTGGAACTGCACCGACGACGTCGGTGTCGCGGTGGCCGGTGGCTTCGTCTACCGGGGGCGGGCGCTGCCCGCGCTGCGCGGCAAGTACGTCTTCGGCGACCTGGTCGACGGCCGGGTGCTCTACACCGAGGCCAACGAGATGCGCCGGGGCCGGGATCTGGCCACGATCCACCAGCTCGCGCTCTTCGACACGGCTGGCACCCCGGTCCGGATGCGCGACCTGTCCGCCCCGGGCGCGCCCGGTGACCCCAACCGGGTGGACCTGCGCTTCGGCACCGACGCCGCCGGTGAGCTCTACATCCTCGCCAAGGCCAACGGAAAGGTCTGGAAGGTGACCGGTACCCGGGAGTTCGCCAGCGGTGACGTCGGAGACGTCACAGTCCGCCGCGCCGCCGGAGCCGCGAACTGGGCGCCGGTGACGCCTGCGAAGTGGCAGTTCACAGGCGACCAGGTCATCCTGGCCGAGGCCGGGGAGAGCCGGCCGGGCCCGCGCCGGCCCTTCGAGTACGCGGTGCTGACCAACGGCCCGCAGTGGTCGTCGGTGCGGATCGACGCCGAGGTACGACTCGACACCCCGGTGGAGGTCACCAACCGGGACGTGATCATCGTCTTCGGCTGGCGCTCCGACACCGAGTTCTACTACGCCCACCTCTCCACCGACAACACGATCTATCCGCACAACGGCATCTTCAAGGTGGACAACGCCGACCGGGAGCGCATCGACCACCAGTGGAACGGCCGCTCCCGGGGCGCCAATCCGGCGATCACCGATGCCCTGTGGCACCACGTCCGGGTGGTGCACCTGCCGAGCACCGGCGAGATCGCGGTCTACGTCGACGGACACCGCGACCCGCTGCTCACCGCGAGGGACACCACCTTCGGCTCGGGCCGGGTCGGCTTCGGCTCGTTCGACAACGTGGGCCGACTGCGCAACCTGACCGTCACCGGCACGCCGGCCTGAACCGGGGGCGCGGTGGGGACGACGACGCTCGCGCCGTCGTCCCCACCGGCTCATCCGTCGACCTGCCCCGGCGGGCCCGGTCCGGTTCGTAGAATTCCTGCCATGCCGGAGATCGTCGAGCTGTTGGCCTCGCCCGTGCACCGCTTCCTGGGCCGGCCCGCCGACGGCCCAGCCCCGGCCCCGCCCGGTGAGCTGGTGGAAGCCGTCCGGATCCGAGCCGGTCTCGGCATCGTCGGCGACAGGTACTTCGGCCAGCAGGCACACCGCGACGCCAGCGTCACAGTCATCGCCCAGGAGTCGCTGCCGGTCGGCATCGGCCTGGCCGAGGTGCGGCGCAACATCCTCACCACCGGGATCGCCGTGGACGAGCTGATCGGCAGGGTGCTGGTGCTGGACTCCGGCGACGGCCCGGTCAGCCTGCGGGTCAACCGGGCGGCCCGACCGTGCGCCTGGATGGACGTCACCGTCGGCCCGGGGACGTGGAAGGCGCTGCGCACCACCGGCGGCATCCGCTGTACGCCCCTCAACGACGGAACCCTGCGCGTCGGCGCCGTAGAGGCCGTCGTGAGCTGAGGACAGGGCTCGACGTCGACGGCCGAGCTGGCGGATTCGGCGAGGTGACGCTCTGGCGAGCTGGTGCGTGGTAGAACCAAACCGCGCATCGGCTCGCAGGTCTCCAGGCAGCCGGGGGCAGTGCCGACGGGACCTCATCCGAAACAGAGGTGGTGCGTTGAACCTCGAGCTGCGGCAGCTCATCGAGGAGCTGCGGGCTGAGCTGGCCGATGTGCCGGACAGCCTGGCCTACGCCGAGTTCGGCGAGGGGGCGGGGATCGACGCCGTGCCGGCGGGGCTCCCGGCCGGCCTGCGGGACCTCCTGCTGGTTGCCGACGGGCTGCGGGCGGGTCGGGTCGAGCTGGCGTCCTCGTCGACCCTCACCGGGATGCAGTACCACCTGGACTACGCGCCGGACTTCTCGTCCATCCCGCAGGACCGGGCCGGCTGGCTGGTGGTCGGCACCCGCAGCGACGAGCCGATCTTCATGGATCGCGGCACGGGAGCGATCTGGTACTTCCCACCCAACGGCACCGAATGGTTCATGTCCGACGCGTTCGAGGAGCTGGCCCCCGACGTGGAATCCTTCGTGGACTACTACCTGCTCGGGCCGGGCTACGCCGACCTGACCCCCGCCGACGACAGGTGGTTCGCGTTCCTCGACGAACAGGGCCTGCTCGATGAGGACGACGAGGACGGCAGCTGAGTCAGACCGGGCTGATGTGTGCGGCCAGGACCCGCCAGCCGTGCGGGTCGTCGTGCACCCACGTCCGGGTGTAGCGCAGCCGCGCAGCGAACGGCGCCCCCTCGGAGACGCCGGACACCCGGCCCAGGAAGAACGTCACCCCCGTCGCGCCGACAACGAGCAGGTCCAGCTCCTCCTCCACCAGTTCCTCAATGACCAAGCGGCGGTCCCGATGGGCGGCCAGGTCGTCCTGCTTGGTCTGGGTACGCCCGTCCGGGCCGATGGCGATCAGTTGGTCGACCAGCAACTGATCGAGGGCGGCGACGTCACCGGCCCGCTGGGCGGCCTGCAGGGTGCGCTCGGCGTCGAGCAGTTCGGCCTCGCGTGCGCTGTCCGGCATCGTGACGTCCTCCCGTTCGGGTCCGACCCGGTGCCACCATCGGCCCGGGCTGTCCGCATTGTGGCAGCCAACCTGGCCGGGGGCGGATGGGGATCGCCGCCGACCTTCACAGACTCAGGCGAATCCGTACGACGGTCTCCCCGGGGCCGGTGAGCACAGCGA
This sequence comes from Micromonospora sp. NPDC048947, assembly GCF_040649495.1. Lineage (NCBI taxonomy): Bacteria > Bacillati > Actinomycetota > Actinomycetes > Micromonosporales > Micromonosporaceae > Micromonospora > Micromonospora sp. NPDC048947. The sequence goes on along the minus strand of NZ_JBEZFO010000001.1, from coordinate 91,369 downwards.
CCTCGTCACAGATCTGCTCGACGATTGCCAGCCCGCGACCTCGTACCGAGTCGGCGGCCGGCATGCTCCGGCCCAACGCCCGCGTCGGCCCGTGGTCGACCACGTCGCAGAACAACTGACCCGGCTCGGCCCAGAGCCGTACCCAGCCGCCGCCGGTGGTGTGCTGCAACGTGTTGCTGGCCAGCTCGCTGACCGCCAGCGTCAACAGCTCCACCCGCTCGGCCGACAGGCCACGGGCCAGCGCCCCGGCGCTGACGAACGCGCGCAGCGCCCGTATGTCGGTCGCGACCTGATACGCCATGGTGTCCGCGGCATGGGTGGGGACACTCTGCTCGGCCACGGTCTCCCGTCGCTCGCCCGGCATCAGCCCGCCCGGCACGGCTGCCCGGCCAGCGGCACCGCGTTCCGCGCGGATGTCGTGGGCGTGCGAGCCTCGAAGTGCGCCATCGGGCAGCCGGAACCCTTCTCGTAGCGACAGCTGTTGCCGCCACATCATGTCACCCACTGCCCTCTTGACTGTCTCGTCCGTTCGGCGGTTGATCACCTGCGGGCGGGCCCGACCAGCCTCGCGGCACGGCGTTCCCCCTTGGTATCGGTGGGGCACTCGGCGTCAGGGACGGATGTCCAGGGCGCCGATCAGCCCGTCGCGCAGCGTGAACCGGTACCGCAGCTCGATCGGGCTGCCGGGGAAGTCACCGGACAGCCGGGTGAGCGCCAGATACGAATCACCCGCCTGCGACGTGACCCGGACCGGCTCGACGGTGTACGAGTAGGCGTCCATCGACTTCTGCCGCCAGGCGCGGATCGAGGCCCGCCCGTCGTACAGCCGGTCCTCGTCGGCGACGCTCGCGGTGTCCGCGAAGCAGGCGACGAAGGCGTCCAGGTCCCGGTCGTTGACGGCCCGGAAGTACCGGTCGATCACGTCGGGCAGGTCGAGGGCCATCTGCTCCTCCTGCGGCACGGGCCGCCGTCGGGCAGCCGTCGGGTTCCCGGTCCGACCTCACCGTACGAGAAGCGGACGGCACCGCGCGGAGCAACAAGCAGAACCATCCCGCTCCGGCTGCCGGGTTTGCTACCGGTGGGCCCGGGTAGCCACGCGTTTCCGAAAGCGAAGGGCGGGGGCATGGCCGAGCTGGCGTTCGTCGACAAGGTTGCGGCACGGGCGGGTCTCCCGCCGGAGCAGGCGCGCCCGCTCACCGAGGCGGTCCTGCGGACCCTCACCGAGCGGCTCAGCGGCGGGGAGGCGGGCGCGTTGGCCCCCCACCTGGCCGACGAGCTGAGCCCGCTGCTGGTCAAGGCCGCCGAGCCGCCGGAAACGTTCGGCTACGACGAGTTCCTGCGCCGGGTGGCCGAGCGCGCCGGGATCGACCGTACGGCCGCCGAGCGGGGCACCCGCGCGGTGCTCCAGACGATGCACCGGGTGGTCGGGCACCGGGAGTTCGAGGACGCCCTGGCCCAACTGCCGGCGGACCTACGGGCACTGGCGCAGCCGCTGCCACACGGCCCCTGACCGACGCCCCAGCGCCGCACGCCACGGGCGTCGGTGACCGTTCGGTCCCTGGCGCCCCGCCATGACACCGGATCTACTGTGCGTTACCGATCGAACGCGCAGTGGTGGTGGCCCCGCGCCCGTCCGCCGGGTCGTCGCCGCTCCGATCCGAGGAGCGTCCCCCTTGGTGTCCATGGTGTCCCCGCGTCCCCTGCTGACCGCAGCGACGACCGTCGTCGCGCTGATCACCCTCGCTCCCGCTCCCGCCGCCGCGTCCGCGCACAGCTACCGGGTCGTCGACCTCGGCACCCTGAGCGGCGGTGACGGCGCCGCCACAGCGATGAACGACCGCGGCGACGTCGTCGGCTGGAGCACCGTCGCCAGCGGCGCGCGGCACGCCGTGCTCTGGCGCCACGGTGTCATCACCGACCTGGGCGTGCTGCCGGGCGACACGGATTCCAGCGCCGTGGACGTCAACGAGTTCGGTGACGTGGCGATCACCTCCTTCGGCCCGGACTACCTGACCCGCGCGGTGCTCTGGCGTGACGGCCAACTCCACGACCTGGGCACCCTGGGCGGGGAGAACAGCGTGGCGATCGGCGTCAACGACCGGCGGCAGGTGCTCGGCACCAGTGAACCGGCCGGCGACATGCCGCACCGCTTCCTGTGGCGCAACGGCGTCTTCACCGACCTGGGTCGGGAGTACTTCTACGAGTTCACCGCCGACTTCAACAACGCGGGCGACGTGGTGGGCGGGTTCAACGTGCCGCCGCAGGACTACCCGTGCACCTGCGTCGGTGGCCGGCTGCGCGACGGGGTGCTCACACAGATCGGCAGCGAGGCCGTCGGGATCAACAACCGGGGCCAGGTGGTGGGCGCGGCGAACGGGCGGGCGTTCCGCTGGCAGAACGGGACACTGACCGACCTCGGCACTCTCGGTGGCGACTGGAGTCGCGCCACCGCGATCAACGACCGGGGCGAGGTGGTGGGCCAGAGCACCACCACGGTGGCGTGGCGCCCGTTCCTCTGGCGCAACGGGGTGATGACCGACCTGACCACCCGGGGCGTGTGGGAGACCGACTCGATCGAGGACATCAACATCCGGGGCCACCTCGTCGGCGCCCGGGGTAACCGGCCGGTGCTGTTCCGCTGAGCGGAGATCCTCGCGCCGCTGACGGGCGGGGCGCGGCCTGACCCGCCGGTCAGTCCGCGCCCCCTCGTCCGAGGTCAGCCGGTTACCCCGCTGCTGACCACCCACTTCTGGTGTGCGCCGCCCGCGTACGTGCCGAGCTGGATCTGGGTGCGGTCGGCGCTGCTGCCGCCGGCGGCCTCCAGGACCTTGCCGGACTGCGGGTTGCGGATCGACCCGTCGGCCTGCGGCTGCCACACCTGCGCCGCGGTGGCGTTGCAGGTCCAGAGCTGAACCTTCGTGCCGTTGGCGGTGCCACCGTTGTCCACGTCCAGGCACTTGCCCAGCACCCGGTACGTGTCGCCGACCTTCGTCCACGACTGCGCGGTGGTGCCGTTGCAGGTCCAGAGCTGGATCTTCGTGCCGTCGGCGGTGCCCGCGTTGTCGACGTCCAGGCACTTGCCACCGACGCCGGTGATGGTGCCGCCGGTCGGCGGCGGGGGACTGCCCGGGATCGAGTTGAGCGTGTACCACGCCTCGGTGCTCCACAGGGACTGGCCGCTGCTGGAGGTGAACGGGCGCGGTGACCGCAGGTGCACCACCCTGCCGGCCTTGCGACCGGGCACCGTGAGGCTGACCTTCTTGCCGTCCGCCGAGAGGGTGGCCGAGGTGACCGTCAGGGTCTCCTCGTCGATCTTCGGACCGCCGTAGTTCGACGTCGCCACGTACCGCCACTGCTTGAGCTTGTAGCGCGCGGCCAGGTCGGTGGCGGTCGCCGTCGACACCGGCTGGGTGTACTCCACCTCGAAGCCGGTTGTGGTGGCGCGCATCGCGAGCATCTCGAACGTGGTGGCGGTGTTCGGCGTGAGTTTCTGCAGGCCGTACGAGAGCTTGCCGGTCTGGCCCCAGTTGCCGCCCGCGCCGAGCCCGCCGACGTAGATCGCGCCGTCCGGGCCGACGTTGACCTCGGAGACGCCCGCCTCCAAGCCCTGGGTGAGCCGGAACAGCGCGCCCTGGTACTCGCCGTTGACCTTTTCCACATTCGCGCGTTGCAGGCCGCCGTATGTCACGTCACCGATGACGAACTGGCCGGCGTAGCGACCGCTGGTCAGGTAGAGCGGCGTGCTGGGCGAGTTGGCGATCTCGTTCTGCGGCATCCAGAGCACCGGCTGCGTGACCGGTGCGGTGTCGAACGGACCCGCCGGGTTCGTGAAGTGGTTGAAGAACCGGCCCTGCTTGACGTGCACCAGCTTCGACGAGGGCAGCCAGCCGCCCTGGTTGTCGGTGACGAAGATGCCGCCCTCCGGGCCCCAGCCGATGCCGTGTGGCGTACGCAGACCGCCGGCGACGTAGCTGACCGCGCCGGTGTCCTTGTTGACCTTGAGGGTGGTGCCGCGGTTGGTGGCGGGCTGCGGGTTGGTGGTGGCGCCGCCGGAGTTGATCGACACCGACAGGTTCAGATAGAAGAATCCGTCCTGGTAGAGCAGGCCGAACGCGAACTCGTGGAAGTTGCCGCCGTACGGCCAGGTGGCGACGGTCTCCAGGCGCTCGGCCACCTCGTCACCGCCGGTGTTCACCAGCCGGGTCAACCGCTGCTTCTCGGTCACGTAGACCACCCCGTCGACGACCTTGAGCCCCATCGGTTCCTTGAGGCCGCCGGCGATCTTCTTGGTGGTCACGGCGCCCGGGGTCGTCGACCCGCCGGTGTTGCCGAGGATCCAGACCTCGCCGTCCTGGGAGGTGCCGGACTGGTCGCTGCCGCCCCAGGTGCTGATGACCAGTCGGCCGTCGGCCAGCCAGTCCATGCCGGTGACCTTCGGCTGGAAGCCGCTGGGCCGCAGGTTGGTCAGGGTGTAGCCGGGGTGCACGCCGGTCAGCGGCAGGCCGTCACCGGGGGTGTCGGAGATCCCCTCGCACTCCTTGCGTCCGGGTGCGGTCACCCGGACCACGCCGGCGTCGGTGCTCAGCGCCGAGTTCGGTACGACAACGAAGGTCGACGAACCGGGAGTCTTCCACTCCAGGGTGATCTGCTGCCCGCCCCCACGCTCGAAGTGGTCGATGCGAAGCGGGTGCAGACCGGCGGTGAGGGTGACACTGCCCTCCTTCGGAGGGGTCGCGCCGTGCAGGCCGTCATGGTTGATCACCACAGCGTTGTCGATCGTCAGCTTGGAGCCGTCGTCGCTGCTGAGCCGGAAGGTGTAGCTGCCGGCCTGGGTGGTGGTGATGTTGCCGAGCACCTGCGAGACGAAGTTGTCCTCGAAGCCGAAGTCGGCCGCCGAGGTCCAGTTGATTGTGGACATCAGCTTGTCCACGTTCGGGGTCTGGGCCGGTTTGAGGGTGCACAACTCGGACAGCGGCACCTGCACGTCGAAGACGCGCAGCGTGACGCCCGGTTCCTGCGCGGGGGCGGCGTTGGCGGGGACGGCCCAGAGACCGGCGGCGAGGACGAGTGCCAGCGCACCCAGGACGGGATGGTGGAGTCGGCGTAGCAGGCGTGTGCCCATCGTTCCTCCAGGAGGCAGTGGAGTGTCCGACGGCCGGCGTGGAGCAGCGGTGAGGATGACCGTCGGCCCGGCTCCGTAACGTCCTCGACGCCGACGAGTGACGTTGCGGAAACACCGGGTGGATGGCTCGAAACATTAAGGTGTTTCGATTGGAGTGTCCATGGCTTCGCCTTGATGCATCAAAAGTTTGCTATGTCCGTGCGAAAGTTCGCGACGGTACGCGAAGAATGTCGGGTGCACCGGCCTACCGCCGAGCCGGCAGGGGTAGCGCCGCCGGCGGCCGTCGACAAGGCGGTCCACCGCAAAGCCCAACGCCGTGGAACGCTGCTTGTGCCGCGTTGACGACGAGGCCCTCGATCATCGATGCTCGTGCCGGGCGGTCACCGGGGAGGTGTCATGGCGTTGCTGGATATCGCTGTCACGACGCTTGGCGGCGCGCTCTCGGCGACCGTCGGAGTTTTCGTCGGCGGGATGCTCACCCGCCGTGCCCAGGACCGACACTGGCTACGGGACCGGCAACTCGTGGCCTACCAGGACCTGCTGCGTGAGTACGCCACGTTCTCGATGATCCTGCGGCGCGCTCACTTGGGACGCACGGCCTGGGACTATGACTAGGGGGCGTGGAGCGCCGCACTGATGTCAGCCAGCCTCGTCGCCCCGAGCGCGGTCACCGCCGAGATCGAAAAGTTCGGCCACGCGGTGCAGCGACTCTTGGACGTCACCGCAGGGGTGGACACGACGACCGCGCCACTCTCGCAGGATCAGTTCGAGCAGGCGATGGTGGCGCCGGCCCGGGCGCAACTGGCCTTGGTCAATGCCATGCGCCGATCCGTAGGACGGAGTCAGAGGCCGCTGTCAACGTGGTTGGGCGGAGCAGGCGGCCGCCCACCGCATTGGGAGACGGCTCGATCCTGACACCCTGCCAGGTGCCAGCCCGCGTCGGACCGGCCTACCGCCGTCCGCGCGGACCGCTGGACCGGTTGCCGGGCTTGCGGGCCGGCGTGGCGGCCCTGCGGGCCTGGGTGCCGCCCTTACCTGCCGCGCCGGCCGGCCGACGGCTCGGCGTGGTGGCTCCGCGCGTCGCGGGCCGGCGACGGGCCGCCACCAGCACGATCGCCGAGACCACGACGACGATCAGCGCCGGGACCAACCAGGCCGGGAACCCACCGCCGCGTTGCTCCTGCGCCGCGCCGGCCGGGTTGTCCGCCGCAGCGCCGGTAGGGGCGACCGGACTGCCGCTGGCTCCGGAGTTGGTCGAGCCCTCGCCCTCGGCCTGCGCGAGCAGCGCCGGATCCGGCCCCGCCGTGGGCGCCGACCAGCCGGCCGGGGCCGGCGTGCCGGGCCCCTGGTAGTCGAAGGCCACCTCGCCCCGCACCGCCTCACCGTCCGAGGCCACCGAGAGGTAACTGGCGGTGTAGCGGCCCTTCGCCGGCCAGTGCGCGACGGTCACCATCGCCGGGAAGCCGGTGTGGTAGAGCCGCGGCTCGAACACGCCGTTGACCATGAAGTACTCGGTGACCGGCTTGTCCAGTCGCTTCGGCTCACCGTAGGACCACCCGTTGTCCACTCGCGACCCGTCCGGACCACTGATGGCGAAGTGCGCGTTGGACGCCGGCTTCTCGGTGAAGTACAACGCCAACTGGGTCAGCGGCTCGCGTACGACAGTGCCCTTCAGTGGGGTGGAGGTCGCCAGTTGGCCGTGCGCGGACGCCGGGGCGACAGGCAGCAGCAGCGACACCACCACTGTCGCCGCCAGCGCAGCCACGACACGGCTCAGGACCTTACGCACAGTGACCAGCTTCGATCGCATTCGTTCATCATGGTCATTTCCCCGGCACCGAACAAGACGTAGAGTTCTCCTCCCCGACGATCAACCCGACACCCGTCCCCCTCGCGTCGTTCGGAGTCCGCCCGTGTTCGTCCGTACCCCCGCCGCCCGGACCGTCGCCACCCTCGCCGCCGCCACCGTCGCCGCCCTGCTCCTCGCCGGTTGCGGGCAGGACGACGACCCCTCGGTGGCCACCCCCTCGCCGGTGCCCACGGCCGTCGCCCCGTCGAACGCCACCTCCACCGGGCCGACCCCGACAGCCACCAGCACGCCCAGCGCCTCTGCCAGCACCGCCGCCGTGGACCAACAGATCACCGTCACGATCGTGAAGAAGCGGGTCGACCCGCCGACCGGGCGGGTCACCGTCAGTAAGGGCCAGTTGGTCCGGATCACCGTCACCTCCGACGTGGCCGACGAGTTGCACGTGCACGGCTACGACCTGGGTGCCCGGCTGCCGGCCGGCACGCCCGGCTCGGTGGAGTTCCGCGCCGACAAGACCGGGCTGTTCGAGGTGGAGACGCACGAGTCCGAGCTGGTGCTCTTCCAGCTCGTCGTCCGCTGAACGACATGACGGCCGCCCCCTCACTGCTGGCACACGGCGTCGGTGGCCGCCAGGACCTGCCGATCACGCTGCCGCAGCTCGTCGTCGCCGCCGCGCTGACCCTCGTCGTCACGTTCGTGGCGCTGGGCCTGCTCTGGCGCGAACCCCGGCTCGACCGGGACGCCGTCGGCGGTCGCCCGGTGCCGCGCTGGCTCGCCCGACTCGTCGACGCGCCCACGTTCCGGTGGGCGCTGCGCGGACTCGGCCTGCTCGCCGCCGCCTGGTTCTGCCTCGGTCTGCTGGGTGGGCCGGACACCGCTGACAACCCGACCGCCGGTGTGCTCTACGTGCTGCTCTGGGTCGGGCTGGCCCCGCTGTCGCTGCTGCTCGGCCCGGTCTGGCGGGCGGTCAACCCGCTGCGCACTGTGCACCTGCTCGTGGCGCTGGCGGCACGGCGCGACCCGAACCGGGGGCTGCGTGAGCTGCCCGACAGCGTCGGTTGGTGGCCGGCAGCCGCCACAGTGTTCGGGTTCGTCTGGCTGGAGCTGGTCGCCCCCGACCGGGCCACCCTGCCGGTCATCACCGCCTGGCTGGCCGGGTACGCGGTGGTCATGCTGGTCGGCGCGGTCCTGTTCGGGGCCGGCTGGTTCGACAACGCCGACCCGTTCGAGGCGTACAGCACGGTGATCGGTCAACTCGCCCCGCTCGCTCGGGCCGCCGACGGCGTTCTGGTGTGGCGCAACCCGCTCGACGGGATCGCCGGCCTGCGACCCCGCCCCGGGCTGGTCGCCCTGGTGGTCGTGCTGCTCGGCTCGACAATGTACGACAGCCTCTCCAACGCGCCGGCCTGGTTACGCTTCAGCCAGGAGAACGGCCTGCACCCGGCGGTCACCGGCAGCGCCGGTCTGAGCCTCGTCATCGCCGCCGTCGCGGTGGCGTACCTCGCCGCCACCGGTGCCGCCGCACGCATCGGTCGCGCCGACGCGGCCGAGGCCCGTGGGGTGCCGGGCGAGATCGCCCACTCCATCGTGCCGATCGCCGTGGGGTACGTGGTGGCGCACTACTACTCGCTGCTGATCCTGGAGAGCCAACGCACCGTCGCGTTGCTCTCCGACCCCCTGGGCACCGGCGCCAACTGGCTCGGCACCGCCGGCTGGGAACCGCGGACCGCGCTGATCACGCCCTCCGGGGTGGCGACCCTCCAGATCACCGTCATCATCCTCGGGCACCTGCTCGGCACGCTGCTCGCCCACGACCGCGCCCTGTACCTGTTTCCCCGGGCCCGGGCGGTGGCCGGCCAACTACCCCTGCTGGCGTTGATGGTCGCCTACACCGTCGCCGGTCTGCTGCTGCTCTACGCGGGGTAGCCCCGGCCGGCTGCCGACCCGTGCGTCATGATGGCCCGTGGACTCCGATCTTCAGCGCTATCTCGACGACCTCGTCAGCACCGCCCGGGACGTGCTCGGCCCCGACCTGGTCGGCGCGTACGCGGCCGGTTCGGTGGGGCTCGGGGCGTACCAGCCCGGCCGCAGCGACGTGGACGTGGCGCTGCTCAGCGCCGGGCCGCTCACCGAGGCCGCCAAGCAGACGATTGTCGCCCGGCTGCGACACGAGGCGCTGCCCTGCCCCGCACGCGGACTGGAGTTGGTCGTCTACGACCGGGCGGTGGCCGCCTCCGGCACCCCGGAGCCCGGCTTCGAGGTCGAACTGAACACCGGGGCCGGCATGCCGTTCCGGCGTACCCTCGACCCCGCCGACCGCCCGGTCGCCGACGGTCGATTCTGGTACGGCCTCGATCGCAGCATCCTGCACCAGAGTGGACTCCCGCTGCTCGGGCCGCCGGCGGGGGAGGCCTTCGCCGACCTCGTCCCGGCCGACCTGCGCCGGCTGCTCGTCGAGGCGCTGTCCTGGTGGCTCGCCCTGCCCACGCCCCCGGCCGACCAACCCGCGCCCGGCAGCGAGGACGCCGTACTGGGCGCCTGCCGGTCACTGGTGCGCCACCGCGACGGCGTCTGGTTGGCGAAGGTGGCAGCCGGCCAGCGGTTGATCGACGCCGGCGACCGGGCCGAGGTGATCCGTCGGGCGGTCGCCGCACGCCACGGCGGGCCCCCGCCCACCGGGGCGCAGGCCCGCGCCTTCCAACAACGGGTACGCGACGAGATCGCCGGGTAGCCGTCGCCCGGTTGCCGGTCGGGCTTCGCGGCGCTCAGCGGACCGGGCTGGACTTCAGTGAGGCGAAGAGCAGGTTGAGACCCTCGGTCATTGTCGGGTGGGTGATGACAGCGTCCCGCAGGGCGGTCCACGGCATCCCGGCGAGCATGGCCAGCTGCACCGACGTGATCACCTCGCCGGCCTCGGCGCCGAGCAACGCCGCACCGAGGATCCGGTCGCTGCTGGTGTCGATGACCGCCTTCCACATGCCCTGGGTCTGGCGCAGGGTGCGGGCCCGGGGGATGGCGGCGACCGGCAGGTGGGCGACCTGGATGTCGTACCCGGCGCGGCGTGCCTCGGTCTCGGTCAGCCCGACCCGCGCCAGCTCCGGTGTGGTGAAGACGGTGTACGGGATCAGCCGGTCGGCGGTGCTGCGCTGGCCTCCCGCGAGGTTCGCGCGGATGATCCGGTAGTCGTCCAACGAGACGTGGGTGAACTGCGGGCTGCCGGCGACGTCCCCGGCCGCCCAGGTGCGCTCGGCGCTGGTACGCAGGTGCTCGTCGACGTCCACGAAGCCCCGCTCGCTCAGCCGTACGCCGGCCGCGTCCAGGCCGAGCCCGTCGGTGACCGGTTCCCGGCCGGCCGCCACCAGCACGTCGTCCCCGATCACCACGCTACCGTCGTCCAGCGTCACCCGGAGCGCGCCGTCGGCGTCCCGGTCGACCCGCGCGACAGCCACACCCACCCGTACGTCGATGCCGTCGTCGAGGAAGACGCGCATCACCGCGTCGCTGATGTCGGGGTCCTCGCGGGTGAGCAGCCGTGGACCGCCCTCGACCAGCGTCACCGAGCTGCCGAACAACGCGAACATCTGCGCGAACTCCACCCCGACGGTGCCGCCGCCGAGCACCACCAGCCGGGCCGGCAGCCGGTCCAGGCGCAGCAACTCGTCGCTGGTGAGCACTCCGGCCTCGGCCATCCCGGGCACCGACGGCAGATGGGGGCGGGTGCCCGTGTTGATCACCACGTCGCTGCCGCGCAGCAGCCGCTCGCCGCCGTCGGCGAGTGCCACCCGTACGGTCCGGGGGGCGATGAACCGGGCCTCGCCGATCACCAGGTGCAGACCGGAGTCGAGGAACTGCTGCCGGTTGGCGGCGACCATTCCCTCCACCACGTCCTGCTTGTGCGCGCGCAACAGGTCGATGTCGACCCGGCCGCCCTCCACCGCCAGGCCGAGCGCCGACGCGTCCCGCAGCTGGCGGGCGGCCCGCGCGCTGGTCACCAGCGCCTTCGTCGGGATGCACGCGACGTTGATGCAGCTGCCGCCGATCATGCCGCGCTCGACCATGGCGACCCGCTGACCGGAGCGGGCGACGTCCATGCTCAGCGTCTTGCCGGCCTTGCCGCCACCGACGACGAGAAGGTCGAACTCCTCCGGTTGGTCGGTCACCGGGCGCTCCTCTCGGTCACCGGCCAGGCCGGCGGCCACCGCTGGTGCGCGGCGGCCAGCCCAGCCTGCCAGCTCAACCGGCTACGGCGACCCGCTTCCGTGCAGAATCTGCCCGGACCACCCTCATTCCGCGATCTTGCACTTACTGTGCCGACGTAAGGGGGCATTTCCGCGCATCTGGGCAACCGAAACTGCAAGATCGGCGCGGGCGGGGCCGGGGGTGCAACCACGGGTGAGGTCAGTGGCGGGCGGCGCCGTTCTCGCTGACCGGCTGCCCGAAGGCCAGGAACGGCACTGGCGTCGGTGCGTCGTTACCGATGTGCCGGGGGAAGGTCCGCTCGGCGTCGTCGGCGCCAACCTCGCGGGCCGCCGTAGGTTCGGACGTCGTCGACTCGTCCGCCGCCGCCGGTGCGTCCGCATGCTCGCCGTTCGCCTGCTCCGCCGGTGCCCGGTCGCCGTTCGCCTGCTCGGCCGGGGCCTGGTCGCCATTGGCCTGTTCCACAGGGGTCAGGTCGGCGTAGCGGTTCTCGACCGGGGTGCGGTCGACGGGCGCGGGGCGAAGCGGGGCGCGATCGGCGTCCGCATCGTCCACCGTGGGGCGCTCGGCGGAGTACCTGTCGACGCCGACGCGGTCGACGGTGAGCCGCTCGACGCCCACCCGCTCCGGGGCGGGCCGGTCGGCGTTGGAGCGGGAACCCACCATCGGGTACTCGGCGGTCTCCGTACCGCCGGCTGCCGCGGCCATGACCGCCGCGGCGGCGAGGTCGGCCACCCGCTTCGCCTCCCGCTGTACGCGGGCGCGGACCTCCTTGGCGTGCCGCTCGGCGGAGTCCCCGGCCCGCCGGGCCTCGTCCAACCGGGCACTTTCGGCGGTCAGGTCCCGACGGACCTCGCTGAGTCGCTGCTGCATCCGGGACAGCTCGTTCTCCAGCGTCTCGCCCTCCTGGCGGATCTCGGCGAGCTGCTGGCGGCCGGTGTCCAGCTCGGCGTTCAGGTCAGCGGCCTCCTGCCGGCGCTCGTCAAGCTCCTTCTGCAGGGCGGCGAGCTGCTGCTGATGGCTGGCGGCCTGCTCGTCGGCGCGGTTGCGCAGCTCGGTCACGTGCTGCTGCGCCTCGGCGAGCAGCGCCGCGATCTGCTGCTCGGTCGCGCTGCGCTGCTCGGCCAGCTCCTGCTCGGCGGCGGCCTGCTGTTCGGCGATGTCCTGCTCGGCGGCGGTACGCCGCTCGTTGACCTCTCGCTCCACGCTGGCCTGCCACTGGGCCATCTCCTGCTGGTGCTTGGAGCGGGTCGACTGGAGTTCCTGCTGGATCTGGGTACGGGCCGACTTCATGAGCGCGTCGGCGGCCACCCGGGTCTGGTTGAGCTGCTGCGCGCTCTGCTCGGTGATCCGCTTGGCCTCGGCCTGGGCGCGCTCGTGCGCTGCCTCACCGTCGGCCCGCAACTGCTCGGCGTGCTCGCGGATCGCTGTCAGTTCCGCCTCGGCCAGGGTGCGCCGCTCCTCGTGCGCCTGCTCCTGCTCGGCCCGTCGGGCGGCCAGTTCCTCGGCCAGATCCTGACGTGCCTGCGCGGCCCGCTCACGGGTGTCGGCGAGGATCCGCTCGGACTCGCTGCGCAGCTCGTTGGCCCGGTCGGTGGCCGACTCGGTGATGATGCCGGCCTGCTTCTCGGCGAGCGCCATGATCTCGCCGACCATCGGGCCCAGATCGTGGAACGAAGCGCGGTCCACCTGCACGGGTTGCTCCTGAAGCTCAGCCAGTTCGGCACGCAGCCGCTGCACCTCGGCGGTCAGTTCACGGACGCGGACGGCGGAGCGCCCGTGCTCTCCGCTCAGCATCGCGATCTGGCCGTCGAGCTGCTCCAGGTGCCGGTCCACCTGGCGTTTGTCGTATCCGCGCAGGGCGAGCTCGAAGCTCGGCCGGGAGGCCGCATCGTCGCGTGCTGCGTGCGGCTCAGCGCCGATGGACATGCACCATCCTCCGTACGATCGGGGCGTCAGGGTCGGCGGTCGCCTGCCCCACTGGCCGTCAGTGTGGCGCAACGCTACCGCCGAGCGGACCTCATGCGAAGTCCTGCCCCACCACCTCTCACGTTGCCGTCCCGTGTGCCAGTGTTCCCGCGCCGATCATGGAGTCGTGGTGCCGGAACTGTGGTGCTCCGCCACCTTTGTCATCCACCACAACTCCATGATCGACGCCTGTCGGTGGTGCGAGGTCAGCGTCGGCGGGCGACCAGTACCGCATCGTGGAGGGTGATGTCCTCACCGTTCTGGTCGGTGGCGAGGCGGGAGCGTTCCTCAGCCGCCAGCACCTCCCACTGGGACGGCGCCAGATCGGCGGCCACGTCCTGCGCGGTGTACATCATGTCCGGCATGTGCATCCGGTGCGCCGACCCCCACAGATCCGACGGGTGGTGCCCGACGATCAGCAGAACGCCGCCGGGTGCCACTGCCGCGGCCAGCCGGCCGAACAACTCCCGCCGCTCCGTCGGTGGCAGGTGCATGAACTGCGCGGACACCAGGTCGTACGCCTCCTCGGTGGGCGGCTTCTCCCGTAGGTCGGCGTGGGTGAACTCGATCCGGTCGCCCACGCCGGCGGTCTCGGCGTGTGCGGCGGCCCGGCTCAATGCGGTGGTGGAGATGTCCACCGCCGTCACCTGCCAGCCGCGCTCGGCCAACCACACCGCGTCGGCACCCTCGCCGCTGCCCACGTCCAGGGCGCGCCCCGGGGCCAGGTCGGTGACCTCGGCGACCAGTTGCGGGTTGGGCCGGCCACTCCAGACCGAGGGGCGGGACTGGTAGCGCTCCTCCCACGCCGGTTCCTCGAACGTCGTGGCCACCAACTCCCGGTACGCGGCCACCGCGTCGCGGGTCTCCTCGGCGATGAGATCGGCGTTGATCGCCGCCGCCGCGTTCAGGCCGGCCCCAGCGGACGTGATCACCTGACCGCGGATGTCGGCCACGTTGCCCGCGACCCAGACACCACTGACGGTGGTCGCGCCGGTGGCGTCGGTCGGGATCTGGGCGCCGATGACGTGCTCACCCATCGTCACCTCCTCCGGGGCCAGACCCAACCCCACCAGCATGTCGGCGCGGGGAGTCACCCGCGTCGCCACCACTATCGCGTCGAGCGCCACCACCCGCCCGTCGGCGAGCCGTACACCGGTCAGCGCGTCGTCGGTCACCTCCACAGCGGCGACCGGGCCGGGCACCACCGCGATGCTGCGAGCGGCGAGCCGCTCGGCGGTCTCCGCGTCCGGCGCCGGGGCGTCGTGTAGGAGGAGCAGCACGCTGGAACTCCACTGTCGCCACATCTCGGCCTGGTGCACGCTCAGCGGGCTGGTCGCCAGGACGCCGATCCGGCGGTCCCGAACCTCCCAGCCGTGGCAGTACGGGCAGTGCAGCACGTCGCGACCCCACCGCTCGGCGAGGCCGGGCACGTCGGGCAGTTCGTCGGTCAGGCCGGTGGTCACCAGCAGCCGGCGGGCCCGCACCGATTCCCCGCCGTCGAGGCTCAGCCGGAACCCGTCGTCGTCCCGGGTCGCGGCCTGCACCCGTCCGGTGCGGAACTGCCCGCCGTACCCCGCCACCTCGGCCCGGCCGATCGCGAGCAGCTCGCCCGGCGGCGTCCCCTCCCGGCCGAGGTAGTTGTGTATCCGGTCGGCCGGCGCGTTGCGCGGCTCACCGGAGTCGATCACCAGTACCGAGCGTCGGGCCCGGCTCAGCGCCAGGGCTCCGCTGAGCCCTGCGGCACCGCCACCCACCACCACCACGTCATATGTCTCGTCCACCGGTATATCTCCCTCTTGCTCTGTCGGCTGCGCCCACCATCCGTCGCCGTCGGCAAGGTGGCAACTATCCTTGCCGTTATGGCAAACGAGGACAGCGCCGCGCTGGCGGCCGTCGGCCCCCGGCTGCGTGCCCTGCGTCACCAACGCGGGACCACGCTGACCCAGCTCGCCGACCTGACCGGCATCTCGGTGAGCACCCTGTCCCGGCTGGAGTCGGGTAGCCGTCGCCCCACCCTGGAGTTACTGCTCCCGCTGGCGAGGGCCTACCAGGTGGCGCTTGACGAACTGGTCGACGCCCCCGCCACCGGCGACCCTCGGGTACGCCCCAAACCGCTAGTCATCCACGGCGTGACGTACCTGCCGCTGACCCGCCGGCCGGGCGGTGTCCAGGCGTTCAAGCAGATCTTCCCGCCGGACCCGTCCGCCGGGGGCCGAATCCCGCAGGCCCACGAGGGGTACGAGTGGCTCTACGTGCTCTCCGGCCGGCTACGCCTGCTGCTCGGCGACCGTGATCTCACGCTGACCCCGGGGGAGGTGGCCGAGTTCGACACCCGCATTCCGCACCTCTTCTTCAACCCCGGCCCCGGCACCGCGGAGGCCCTCAGTCTCTTCGGGCCGCAGGGGGAGCGACTGCACGTCCGCGCCCGCCCCGCCACGCCCGACAAGCAGCAGTGATCAGCTCGGCTTTCGTGAGCGGGTACGCCGGGACCGTCGGTGCGAAGATGGCCTGATGATCGATGCGGCATCCCGAGGCTCGACCGACCGGACCGAGCACCGCGACATCGTCGTCAACGAGGTCCCGGGCTTCCGCCCGCTGACGTTGGACCTCGCCGTGCCGGTGGCGGCGCCCCAACCGGCCCCGGTCCTGGTGTGGATCCACGGGGGCGCCTGGCTGTTCGGCTCGCCCAAACACCCGGCGGACTGGCTGATGGAGCTGGACCCGTTCACCGCCGCCATCAGTGCCGGGTTCGCTGTCGCCTCCGCCCAGTACCGGCTCAGCGGCGAGGCGCACTTCCCCGCCCAACTCGACGACGTCAAGGCGGCGGTGCGCTGGCTGCGCCGACACGGCGACACGGTGGGCGTGGACCGCGAGCGGATCGGGGTGTGGGGTGAGTCGGCTGGTGGACACCTGGCCTCGATGCTCGCGCTGACCGGCGACGACCAGGACGACAGCCGCGTCGAGGCGGCGGTCTGCTGGTACGCGCCGTCGAACCTGTTGACCATGCAGTCGCAGGCACACCCGGCCGGAACGATCGACCACGACGCCGCCGACTCGCCGGAGTCGCTGCTGATCGGCGCCCCGTTGGCGGACAACCCGGGCCTGGGCCGGGCGGCCAGCCCGATCACCCACGTCACCGACCAGGCCCCACCCATCCTGCTGATCCACGGCGACCAGGACCTGGTCGTACCGGTGGGGCAGAGCGAGGAGCTGGCCGCGGCGTTGACCGCGGCGGGCGCCGATGTCGAGTTGTCGGTGGTGCGGGGAGCCGACCACTGCTTCGCCGGAGTGCCGGTGGAGCCGCTGATCCGAGACACCCTGGCGTTCTTCACCCGGGTCCTCGCCCCCGACACCGGGGCGCTGCCGCCTCACTAGGGTGACCCGGTGACCGCCTACGACGTCGCCGCCCAACTGCCCGACATCGACCTGCTGCGGCAGCGCTGCAAGGCGTTGGCCGTGCTCGAGCGCATCATCGACGGCTGTGAGCCCTACTACGCCTACACCTCGAACTGGGGTGGGGACGAGGCGGCGTCGGCAGAGCCGGCACTGGGTCGGCGAGTTGGGCGCCGCGACACCGGGCTCGGTGACTGTCGATCTGCACGCCACGTCCGAATCGTGGCGGCTCGGCCAGCCGGTCCCGAAGCAGGTCGACCGCCGGATGGTCTACGACGTCGCGAGCAGGGCCTGGCGGTCGACCGAGGTGGTCGCGCCGCACCCGAATCGGTGATGTCGACAGTAGTGGTCGTGGGGTGACGTGCCGCAAGGGACCGGTTCCCCTCCGGTTCCTGCTGGCATCCCGCTGACCCGCGCGGCTCGGCTCCGAACGTCCGGGCGGTACCTCGGGGGTACCGCCCGGACGCATCGGCGCTCAGGTGGTGTAGTCAGCGTTGATCCGGATGTATCCGTCAGTGAGGTCGCACCCGTACACGGTGAAAGCGTCGGCGCCGATCCCCAGGTCCACCTCGATCACCACGTCGTCGCCTTCGAGGTGGTGCCGCAGCCGAACCAGGGTCTCCTCAGTGGCCGGTGTCGGATAGACCTCGATACCGCCGAAGCCGATCCGTACCCGTTGCTGGTCGATGTCCTCGTCGTCCTCGCACTTGCCGACCGCCATGGCCACCCGGCCCCAGTTCGGGTCCGCGCCGTGCACTGCCGTCTTCACCAGCGGTGAGTTGACGATGGCCTTGCCGACCCGCTTGGCCTGCTGGCCGTCCCGGGCGCCGCTGACCCGTACCTCGATGAGTTTGCTGGCGCCCTCCCCGTCGCGGGCGACCATCCGCACCAGATCCAGTGCGACCGTGTACAACGCCTGCTCGAAGTCGTCCAGATCCACCGGCCCGGCCAGGCCGTTGGCGAAGATGGCCGCTGTGTCGCTGGTGGAGGTGTCGGTGTCAATGCTGACCGCGTTGAAGGTGCGAGCGATAACCGACCGGAACACCCGGTCCAGGTCGACCGGCTCGATGCGCGCGTCCGTACAGAAGAACGTCAACAGGGTGGCCATGTTCGGTTCGATCATGCCGACGCCCTTCGCGACACCGACGATGCTCGCCGCTCCGCAGCTGGCCCGTACCACCTTGGGCGTGGTGTCGGTGGTCATGATCGCCCGTGCGACGCGGTCGAAGTCGGCAGCCGGAAAGGGCCACCGAAGCTCGGCCAGGCGCTGTCGCACCCGCGGCATCGGATACTGCTTCCCGATCACCCCGGTCGACGCGATGAGCAGCTCGTCGTCGTCCAGTCCGGCGGCGCGAGCCACGATGGACCGCACCTCGCGGGCGTTCTCCAGCCCTTCCTTGCCGGTGGCCACGTTCGCGTTGCGGGAGAGCACCACGACGCCACGGGCGGACGACGCCGACGCCGCCGAACGGCTGAGCACGACGCTGGGGCCGGCGAACCGGGAGCGGGTGAACACCGCGGCGCTGACCGCGGGCACCTCGGAGACCAGGGCGGTGAAGTCGTCCTCGTCCTCCTTGAGCCCGGCATTCGCGACCACCGCGCGGAACCCCTGCGGAACGATCATGTCCTGCTCCATCCTTCTCGTCTCGTCTCGGCCCGGTTCTGGCCCGCGAACTCCGCAGCGGGCGACGTCAAGGCTCACACCAGCCCGGACACCCGTGACCTGCCGGTCACCACACCGGAGCACCGGGGGAGCGACCTCCGGACGTCGGCGCGGCGCACGCCGAAACCCGCCGACGGGCAGTCGCAGCGGCCCGCCCTTCGTGACCCAACGTATCAATGAGGTAGCTATCCGACGGACGCCCGCCCGGAGCGTCCCACGGCGGTCCGCCGCACCGTGGCCAGACCGGACGACCTCGCAGCGAGGCAGGCCGGAATGGCGGTCCTGCCGGGCGAGCTTCGAACTGTGCGCACCGAACTTCCGTGTTTATGATCGACAACCCCCGACCGGGGATCCGACCTGGCCGATCGATTCGGCCCGGAGCAGAGCTGAGGTGCGCGACGGTGATCCGCGAGGCGTACGCCTGCTGGGTGCGCGAACCCGGGGTGGCCGAGATCCGGCCGGTGTCGCTGGCCGCCCCGGGCCCCGACGAGGTGCTGGTCCGCACCCGCTACTCAGGAGTGAGCCGGGGCACCGAGACGCTGGTCTTCGCCGGCCGGGTGCCCGCCGACCAGTACGCCACCATGCGCGCGCCGTTTCAGGAGGGCGAGTTCCCCGGCCCGGTGAAGTACGGCTACCTGAGCGTCGGCGTGGTCGAGCAGGGCCCGCCGGAGCTGCTCGGACGGACGGTGTTCTGTCTGCACCCGCACCAGAGCGCCTACGTCGTGCCGGTGAGTGCCGTGGTGCCGGTGCCGGAGGGGGTGCCGGCCGCCCGAGCGGTGCTCGCCGGCACTGTGGAGACCGCCGTCAACGCGCTGTGGGACTCGGCGCCGCTGGTCGGCGACCGGGTCACGGTGATCGGCGCGGGCATGGTGGGCTGCTGCGTCGCGGCGCTTCTGGCCCGGTTCCCCGGCGTGCACGTCGAGCTGGTCGACACCGACGCGCGTAGGGCCGGCGTCGCCGGGGCCCTCGGCGTCGACTTCGCCAACCCGGCCGACGCCCGTGGTGACCGGGACCTGGTCGTGCACGCCAGCGCCACCGCCGCCGGCCTGCAACAGTCGCTGGACCTGCTCGCCCCGGAGGGCACCGTCATCGAGCTGAGCTGGTACGGCGACCGCCCGGTGCAGGTGTCACTGGGCGGCGCGTTCCACTCCGGTCGACTCAGCGTGCGCAGCAGCCAGGTCGGCATGGTGGCACCCGCCCGACGGGGACGGCGCAGTTACACCGACCGACTGGCGCTCGCCCTGGACCTGCTCGACGACCCGGCCTTCGACGCGTTGATCACCGGCGCGTCGCGCTTCGCGGAGCTGCCCGACGTGCTCGACAGACTGACCTCGGGCGACCTGCCCGCGCTCTGCCACCTCATCACCTACGAAGACGGAGAGTGACAGTGTTCAGCGTGACAGTTCGGGACCACATGATGATCGCCCACAGTTTCCGAGGCGAGGTGTTCGGGCCCGCCCAACGGCTGCACGGCGCGACGTTCGTGGTGGACACGACGTTCCGCCGGCCGGACCTGGACGGCGACGGGATCGTGGTGGACATCGGCCTGGCCACCGAGCAGCTACGGGCCGTGCTAGGCGAGCTGACGTACCGCAACCTCGACGACGAGGCGGCCTTCGCCGGGGTGAACACCACCACCGAGGTGCTGGCCCGTACTGTCGCGGACCGGCTGGTCGAGCGGGTGCACGCCGGTGAGCTGGGCGCGGGGGCGCGCGACCTGAGCGGCATCACTGTCACCCTGCACGAGTCGCACATCGCCTGGGCGAGCTACGAGCGGTCGTTGTGACCGATGCGGGCCGGGCGGTGCACGTCGTCCTGCCCGGTGACATCGACGACCCGGCCACGCCCAGCGGCGGCAACGCCTACGACCGGCGGATCTGCGCGGGGCTGGGCGAGCGCGGGTGGTCGGTGCACGAGCATCAGGTGCCCGGCGCGTGGCCGCACCCCGACCCGGCCGACCTGGCGACGCTGGGCGGGGTGCTCGCCGCCGCCCCCGACGACGCCGTGGTGCTGATCGACGGCCTGGTCGCCTCGGCCGTGCCGGACCTGCTCGCCCCGCACGCCAGTCGGCTGCGCCTGGTGATCCTGGTGCACCTGCCGCTCGACGACGAGCCGGAGGCCCGCGCCCTGGCCACCGCCCGCGCCGTCGTCACCACCAGCGAATGGACATGCCGAGCCCTGCTGGCCCGCCACCCGGCCCTCGTCGGCCGGGTCCGGGCCGCGCCGCCCGGGGTGCGGCCCGCGCCGCCAGCGGCCGGCTCGGTCGCCGGCGACCGGTTGCTCTGCGTCGCGGCTGTCACCCACCACAAGGGGTACGACGTGCTGGTCGACGCGATGGCCACGCTGGTCGGCCGGCAGTGGACGATGGTCTGTGCGGGCACACTGGCCCGGGAACCGGAGCTTGTGCACCGGCTGCGCGACCGGTTGACCGGAGCGGGCCTCACCGAGCGGGTGCGGCTGGTCGGCCCGCTGACCGGCGCCGCGTTGGACGACGCGTACGCCGCCGCCGACCTGCTGGTGCTGCCGTCGAGAGGCGAGACGTACGGCATGGTCGTCACCGAGGCGCTGGCCCGTGGCCTGCCGGTGTTGACCACCGCTGCGGGCGGGCTGCCGGAGGCGCTGGGTCACGCGCCCGGCGGTGACCGACCGGGTCTGCTGGTCCCGCCCGGTGACCCGGCGGCGCTGGCCGCTGCGCTGATCCGCTGGCTGGACGACGACGCGCTGCGCGCCCGGCTGCGGCGTGCCGCTCTCGCCCGGCGCGACACCCTGACCGACTGGCCGGTGACCACCGCGTTGCTGGCCGGCGTGCTGAAGGAGGTGGCGGAATGACCGCCGAGGAGACCCTGCCGTTCGCCGACTGGCTGCGGTTGCGTGAGCCGGCCGACGCGGCGGCACGCGCCGAGGACCTGCTCGATGCCGTCCGGGCCCGGCTGACCGGGGACGGCCCGACGGTGATCCACGACCTGGGCAGCGGCACCGGGTCGATGAGTCGTTGGCTGGCCGCCCGGCTACCCGGACCACAGCACTGGGTGCTGCACGACCGGGACGCCGACCTGCTGGCCCGTGCCGCCGAGGGCATGAGAGGGGTGACCGCCGCCGACGGCGCCCCGGTCACCGTCCACACCCGCTGCGGCGACCTCACCCGGCTGACCGCCGCCGATTTCGCCGACGGTTCCCTGGTCACCGCGTCCGCGCTGCTGGACATGCTCACCGCGGAGGAGATCGAACGGGTGGCGGACGCCTGCGTCGGCCGACCCGCCCTGTTCGCCATCTCGGTGACCGGGCGGGTCCGGTTCACCCCGGCCGACCCGCTCGACGAGGCGGTCGAGGCCGCGTTCAACGACCACCAGCGGCGTACCGTCGAGGGCCGGCGGCTGCTGGGCCCGGATGCCGTCGCCGCCACCGCCGCCGCGTTCGCCCGGCGCGGCGTCGACGTGCGGGAACGGCCCAGCCCGTGGCGTCTCGGCCCGGAGCAGGCCGACCTGACCGCCGAATGGTTTCGAGGGTGGCTCGCGGCGGCCTGCGAGCAGCGCCCCGACCTGGCCGATCCCGCCCAGGCGTACGCCCGCCGTCGGTTGGCTGACGCGGCGGCCGGACGACTCACAGTGCTCGTCGAACACACTGACCTCCTCGCCGGTGGATGAACCGTTCACGCCCTGGGTACGTGCACTAGGGCAAGTGGACGATCTTCAAAGGGGAGGCCGGCGCCGATGTTCTGGGCCTGGGCACGAGTGGTCGGCGGGGTGGGTCTGCTCGCCGTCCTGCTGTGGCAGGTGGGCAGCGGCCCGTTCCTCGCCGGAGTACGACTGATCGACGCGCCGGCGTTGGCCGCGGCGCTGGTCATCGGGGTGCTCACCACCGTCTGCGCGGCGTGGCGGTGGAGCCTGGTCGCCGGCGGCCTCGGCGTACGCCTGCCACTGGCGACGGCTGTGGCGCACTGCTACCGGGCCGTGTTCCTCAACGCCACACTGCCCGGTGGGATGCTCGGCGACGTGCACCGGGCGGTACGCCACGGCCGTGACGCCGGTGACGTGAGCCGGGGCATCCGCGCTGTGGTTTGGGAGCGTGCAGCCGGGCAGGTGGTCCTGGTCGGGGTCGCGCTGGTGGTGCTCGCCGCCTTCCCGTCCCCGGTACGGCGGTACCTGCCGGTCGCCGCCGCGCTGCTCGTCGCCGGCGGGTTGGTCGTCGTGCTGGTGGCCAGGGTCCTTCCCAACGGTGGCGGGTCGCGTTGGGCGACGGCGCTGCGTACCGCCGTGGCGGACGTGCGGTCGGGGCTGCTGGCGCGGCGCACCTGGTTCGGTGTGCTGGTCGCCTCGGCCGTGATGGTTGCCGGTCACCTGGCCACCTTCCTGGTGGCGGCGCGCACCGCCGGATCGGACGCCCCGCTGTCCCGACTGCTGCCGTTGACGCTGCTCGCGCTGCTCGCCATGGGCCTGCCGCTGAACGTGGCCGGCTTCGGTCCTCGCGAGGGGGTGGCAGCATGGGTGTTCGGTGCAGCCGGTCTCAGCGCGGCCGAGGGCGTCGCCACCGCCACCGTCTACGGTGCACTGGTGCTGGTGGCCAGTCTGCCCGGGGCCGCCGTGCTGCTGGCCCGGCGGCGTCGAACTCCGGTCGCCGCCCGGGAAGCCGCCTCCGGCGGCGGATGTTGAGTCGGTTGTGAGACGGTACGCGTCGCCGGACGACGGTGACGCCGGACGAAGGAGTCCCATGCCCGAAGCATTGCCGGTTGCCACGATCCGCACGCAGGTCACGGTGCCGCTGGCGTTTCCGGATGGCTACACCACCACCGCCCGGGTGTTCACCTTCAAGGGCCTGGTGGACGGTCGGGAGCACCTGGCCCTCGGCCTCGGCGACTGGGCGGGCGCCCTGGACCGGCTGGCCGCCGGGGGAGCAGCCCCGCTGGTCCGTCCGCACAGCGAGTGCCTGACCGGCGACGTGTTCGGCAGCCAACGCTGCGACTGTGGGCCGCAACTGCGCGAGGCGGTGCAACGGATCGCCGAGACCGGCGGTTTCCTGCTCTACCTGCGACAGGAGGGCCGCGGCATCGGCCTGTACGCCAAACTCGACGCGTACGCGTTGCAGGACGCCGGGTTGGACACCTACCAGGCCAACGTCGCGCTGGGCCGGGGCGAGGATGAGCGGGACTACACGGCCGCCGCGCAGATGCTGGCCACGTTGGGCGTGCCGCGGGTCCGACTGCTGAGCAGCAACCCGGACAAGGCCGAGCAGTTGACCCGGCTGGGCGTGGACGTTGTCGAACGGGTGCTCACCAGCGTCTTCCTGTCGCCGGCCAACGCCGACTACCTGGCTGCCAAGGCGGCCAAGGCGGCGGAGGTCGAGGCGGCCGAGGCGGTCGAGGCGGCGGATGTGCTCGCGGGTCGTGCTCCTGAGCGGCCCGTCTCCCGATGAGTTGGCGGCCGGGGCCGGCGCGGCCGTACGTGCTGCTGAGTTGTGCCGCCTCCATCGACGGGTACATCGACGATGCCTCCGAGCAGCGGTTACTGCTGTCCAACGAGGAGGACCTGGACCGCGTCGACGCCGTCCGGGCCAGCTGCGATGCGATCCTGGTCGGCGCCGGCACCGTCCGACGAGACGACCCTCGGCTGCTGGTGCGCTCCCCGAGTCGACGGGCCGAGCGGGTGGCGGCCGGTCGGCCGGCCTCGCCCACCAAGGTCACCCTGACCGCCCAGGGTGACCTCGATTCGACAGCCCGCTTCTTCACCGCCGGTGATTCGGCCCGGCTCGTGTACTGCGCCACGGGCGCGCTGGAGAAGACCGAGGAGCGGGTCGGCCGACTGGCCACAGTGATCGACGCGGGTGAGCCCGTCGACCCGGGGTGGATGCTGACCGACCTGGCCGCGCGGGGTGTTCAGCGGTTGATGGTGGAGGGCGGCGGGACGGTGCACGCGCAGTTCCTCGCCGCCGGTCTCGCCGACGAACTGCACCTGGTGGTCGCCCCGTTCTTCGTCGGCGACGGCCGGGCGCCCCGGTTCGTCGGCGAGGGTCGCTTCCCCTGGCACCCGGGCCGCCGCGCCCGCCTGGCCGAGGCCCGCCAGATCGGTGACGTGGTCCTGCTCCGTTACGCCCTCTCCGCCCGCTGCCCGGCCGACCCTGCCCGCCCTATCGGTTGATCAGGGGTTTGGCGGGTGATTCGATGTCCGCGGAACCCGCCAACCTCGGGATCACCCCGACCGGTGGGGTGGGTGGGGTTATTTCGTGGACGGCAGTGCCGTGCCCCGACAGAATCTCCGGATGTCCGTAGCGCCCCTGGCCATCCTGCGCTCGCAGTTCGACCTGACGTGGTCGCTGTTCGAGTACCACCTTGAGCGACTCGATGCCGCTGACTTCCTCTGGGAGCCGACCGACCACTGCTGGTCGGTGCGGCAGAGCACCGACGGCACGTGGACCCCGGACTGGGCCGACACCGAACCCGACCCGGTCCCGGTGCCGACGATCGGCTGGCTCACCTGGCACGTCGGCTGGTGGTGGACAGTGGCGATGGACCATCTCCGGGGTGGACCAGCCCGGCAACGCACGGCCGTTGTCTGGCCCGGCCCGGGCGAGCCGAGTGTCGTCTGGCTGCGGGGCCTGCGCACCGAGTGGCTGGGTCTGCTCGACCAGCTCGGTGACAGCGACCTCGACCGCATCGCGACGTTCCCCTGGCCGGACGGGACCGACCACACCGTCACGCACACGGTCGGTTGGGTCAACTCGGAGCTGATGAAGAACGTCGCGGAGATCGGCCAGCTCCGGCTGCTCCGCGCCGCACGGACCGATCGGGGCGGCCCGGCTGCTCGCCCGTAGTACCTTCGTCACTGGCAGTGCCGTGACGAGGCTGGAGGCGGCGTGCTCAGTGTCCGGTGTGTCGAGTGCGAGGCGGAGCTGCCCGCCGGCGCCGGCCGGGGGCGCCCACGCCGCTACTGCTCCCGGCGCTGCCAGGCCCGCGCGTACCGCAGGCGTCGTGAGCACGGCCCGACCAGCACCCCGCGTCGAGTGCCGGACCTGCCCGCGCCGACCGGCGGCGACCCGCGTCTCCGGTTTGTCGCCCTCGCTGTCGAGCTGGCGGACGCCGGCGGCCTGGACGCCGTCTCCCTGCGGGTCCTCGCCCAACGCGCCGGCCTGCCCGCCCACGCCGTGTACCGGCACGTCCGGAACCGGGCCGACCTCCTCGCCGCCATGGCCGAGCAGATCACCGCGACCCGCCCGCCGGGCGCCGCGCCATTACCGCCTGATCCTCGCCAACGGCTCGAACGGCTGGCCGAGGACGAGTGGGCGATGTACCGCCGCCATCCCTGGCTGCTGGCCATCCTCGCCACCGACCGACCGCCGACCGGGCCGGCGGTACTCGCCATGGTCGACCGGGTGGTCGCGGCGTTCAGCAGCGCCGGATACGACCCGGCCGAGGCGTTCCGCGCCTACCTGGCGCTCAGCGGCTACATCCAGGGCATGGCCCTGCTCATCCGGCGCGATCCCGTCGACAACACCTACCACGCCTGGTGGTCGGCGACCCGCACCCGGCTGGAACGGACCGGTCGTACCCGCAACCGACAGTGGCTGGTCGCGGCCGGGCAGACCAGACCCGACACCGACCTGGACACGTGGTTCCAGTTCGGCCTGCGCGGGCTGCTCGACGGCCTGTTGCGCGGCCCGTCTCGGTAGGGTTGCCGGCGTGCCGCGACTGGTGAAGGTCACGCAAGACAACGTGGATGCCGCGTGCCGGGTGAGCGTGCGGCCCGACCAGGAGAAATTCGCCTCTCCGGTCGCCTGGTCCCTCGCCGAGGCGTACGTGCAGCCCGAGATCGCGTGGCCGCGTCTGATCGTCGAGGATGACGAGATCGTCGGCTTCCTGATGGGCTTCTTCGACATCGTGTGGGATCCCGCCCACCCGGACGACAGGCGCTCGGGGCTGTGGCGGCTGAACATCGCCGCCGAGCACCAGGGTCGGGGGTATGGCCGCTTCGCGGTGCAGGCCGTCCGCGACGAGGCCCGCCGACGTGGGCACTACCGCGTCTACACAACGTGGAAGCCGGGGCCGGACGGCCCGGAGCGGTTCTACCTGAAACTCGGGTTCCAGCTGACCGGGGAGACCAGCGAGGACGAGGTGGTGGGCGTCCACTCGACCCACTGATCGGACGCCGTCGACCACCCCGGACCGAGTGATCAGCAGTGCGGCGGGGCCTGCGTACGATGCGGGGTCGAGTTCCCCTCGTCGCGGCGGAGGTATCGGGCAATGGCAGGCCAGCACGAGGGTTTCGCTCTCGGCATCGACCTCGGTACGTCCAACACGGTCGCGGTGCTGCGCTGGCCGGACGGGCGGACCCGTCCGCTGCTGATGGACGGTCAACCGCTCAGCCCGTCCGCTGTCTACGCCGACCCGGACGGCACCCTGCACACCGGCTGGGACGCGCGCCGGTTGGCGCAGGCCGACCCGGCCCGGTTCGAGGCGAACCCGAAGCGTCGGGTGGACGAGCCGACAGTGCAGCTCGGCGACCGCGCGTACCCGCCGGCCGACCTGCTCGCCGCGGTGCTGGCGACGGTCGGCCGCGCGGCGGTGGACGCTGTGGGTTTCCTGCCGCCGGCCGTGGTGACCTGCCCGGCCGCCTGGGACGCGACGCGGCGGCAGGTCCTCGCCGACGCGCTGCTGCGGGCGGGCTGGCCGCAGGCGGCCGAGCACACCCTGGCCGGGCCGACGCCGCCGGGCACCCGGCTGCTGCGGGAGCCGGTGGCCGCCGCCCGCTACTACACGCAGGTGCTGCACCGTCCGGTGCCGGTCGGCGGGGCGATAGCGGTCTTCGACTTCGGTGGCGGGACGCTCGACGTCGCGGTGCTGCGCAACGAGGGCGCCGACCCCTGGGGGGACTCCGGCTTCAGCGTGGTCGCCGACGGTGGCCTGCCCGACCTGGGCGGCCTGGACCTCGACGCCGCGTTGGTGCGGCGGGTCGGTGAGTTGGTCGGTGAGCGGCACGCCGCGCAGTGGGCCCGGCTCACCCGGCCGGTGGATCCGGCACAGCGCCGCGACCAGGTCCGGCTCTGGGACGAGGTACGTGGTGCGAAGGAGACCCTGTCCCGGTCTGCTGTCGCCCCGGTGGCGGTGCCGGGAGTGGCCGAGACGATCCAGCTGACCCGGGCGGACGTCGAGCGGGTGGCCACACCGCTGCTGCGCCGGGCGGTGCAGCGGGCCCGGGAGGTCATCGCCGCCGCCGGGCTGCGCCCCGATCAGCTCGACGGGCTGTTCCTCGTGGGCGGGTCGTCGCGAATCCCGCTGGTGGCCCGCATGCTGCACGCCGAGCTGGGGATCGCGCCGACGGTGCTGGACCAGCCCGAGTTGCCGGTGGCCGAGGGCGCTCTGACCGACCTGCCGCTGCGCAAGCCGCTGCCCGCCCCGGCGTACGCGGGATCGCCACTCGCACCACCCGCGCCCGCTCCGGTGAGCCCGCCGGCCCCGGCCGGAGCGCCCGCGCCGGTCGTACCGTCGCAGCCCTGGCCGGGATCCACCCCGCCGGCGGGCCCGCCCCCCGGGCCGGGCCTGGCTGGCGCCACCCCGACGCCACCTGTCGGCGCGACCCGCTGGCGGAGGGCGCGCTGGGTGGTGCTCGGCGCGGTGTTGGCCCTGGCCGGGGTGGCCACCGCGGCGACGCTCTACCTGACCCGGGACCGCTACCCGGATCTGGAGTTCGCCTCGCTGCGCGAGCTGTCCCGGCTGTCGGCCGGCGCCGAACGGCCGGTCGGCATGTGGACTGCTGTGCTCGACGACCGGGCCTACCTGGCGTTTCCGCTGCCCGACGACCGGCTCGAGGTGGTGGCCGTCGACGCGGGCAACGGCCGCGAGGTGTGGCGCGAGCAGACCGACGTGCGGGCCGACGACTGGGAGGCGATCATCGCCGTCCCCGGGGCGGTGGCGGTCCTCGCCGACGCACCGGGCGACAGCACCCCCCGACCGCTGGCCGTCCTCGACGGTCGTAGCGGCGAGCAGCGCTGGCAACGCGTTCTGCGTGGTGACGACGACGTCTACTTCAGCGACGACACCGCGGTGGTGGTGGACCGGGCCGCTGACGAACTGGTCGGCCTGCGCCTGACCAACGGCTCGGCGAAGTGGAAGCAGCCCAACCCCCGCGGCCAGTACGTCGGTGGCCGTACCGTGGTCCGGCCGGTCGGCACCGACGCGGCGGCGGGCGGGCCGGCCTTCCTCGACGGCACGCCCCGCAACCCGTGGGTGAGCAAGGGGCGGCGACTGGTGCAGGTGGGTGCGGACCGGTCGGTGCGGCTGCTCGACATGGCGTCCGGCGCGGTGCTGCGCCAGTGGGGCAGCGTCGCCGACCTCGACGACCTGGTGGTCGCCCACGAGGACCGCCTGTACGTGGCCGCCAACGAGGGTGGTTACCAGCTGCTCTCGTACGACCTGGGCTCCGACGCCGAGCCGGTGGTGCTGCACCGTTCCGGCAACGACGCGTTCCGCCCGAAGGAGCTGGTCGCCTGCGGTGAGCGGCGGGCCTGCCTGTTGCAGGTGCCGGACAATGACGTCGCGCGCACCGAGGTGGTCGCGGCCACCGAGGGCGAGCGCATGATCAGGTGGTCGGCGCCGGGCGTGACCGGGCTGGTCCCGTTGGGTGAGCAGGTGCTCGCCCAGCGGGAGTTGCCGGAGCCGACCGTCACCGTCTTCGACGCCGCCGGCGAGCCGGTGCTGCGGGACCGGGGCGGGGTGGCTGTCCGTCTGGACGCCGGCAACCTGCTGGTCTTCGCCAAGGCGCCCAGCGTGGTCGCTGACAACCGGGTGCTGGCCGGGGTGTGGGCCGAGTCCGGGGAGGTCGACGAGTTGGGTGAGCTGAAGGACGTGCGCAGCTCGTCCTGCTCGTGGAACACCCACGTGATCGCCTGTGGCGCGGAGAAGGACTTCGTGCTGTACCGCTTCTCCGACGACTGACGTCAACGGCCCACCGGTCGGCTCGTACGATGCTCCGGTGAATCTTCGAGGTACGGTCCGCGCCGATCGTCCGTTGGTGGTTCTTGCCGTGGGGGAGGAGGCCCGCTACCTGCCGCCCGAGCTGCCGGTCCTGCTCACCGGCATGGGCAAGGTGAACGCCGCCAGCGCGGTGGCAGCGGTGCTGGCCGCCGGGCCGCGCCCCACCCTGCTGCTCAACCTGGGTACGGCGGGCGCGTTGCGTCCCGGCTGGGCCGGCATCCACGAGGTCGCCACAGTTCTTCAGCACGACCTGGACACCGACCTGCTGCGCACGCTCACCGGCGAGACCTACGGGGCGCCGCTGTCGCTGGCCGCCGAGGGCGCGGTGCTGGCCACCGGTGACACCTTCGTGGCCGACGACGCGGAGCGGGACCGGTTGGCGCAGCGCGCCGACCTGGTCGACATGGAGGGGTACGCGGTGGCCTGGGCCGCGGCGCAGGCCGGCGTGCCGTGCCGGCTGGTCAAGCAGGTCAGCGACGAGGCGGGGGAGGGCGCGGCCCGGACCTGGCAGGAGTCGGTGGACGCGTGCGCCCGGGACCTTGCCGACTGGGCCGGTCGATACTTCGGCTGAGCCTGGCGGGTCAGTCGTCGGGTTGCCGCAGCCGCAGGCCCGGTGTGGTCTCCCGGGCCGCTCCGGGAATCAGGATGTGCGCCGCCAACGTGAGCGCCACGACTGTGGTGACCAGCAGCGGCGGCCAACGGCCGGCCCACGGCAGCGTCAGCAGCGGCAGGGGGAGGCAGAGCATTCGCCGCCACGGCAGGAGCCTGGACACCAGCAGGGTGAACAGGGCGCGGCCGATCACGAACAGCGCCGGGCCGCCCAGGATCAGTAACAGCCACCCCACCGGCGTGGTGCCGGTCGGCCGGGTGACGACCAGGTCGAACGAGGCCGCCGTGGCGACCACTCCGGCGAGCATCACCAGATGGGTGTAGGGAGCCACTCGCGCCGGCCGGCCCGACTTCGGCCCGGCCCCGGCCTCCAGCAGCTCGCCGGCGCGGAAGACGTAGACCTGCCAGAGCAGCAGCATGATGGCGAACGCGCAGAACAACGCGCTGACCCGGAGCCCGGCCAGCGGGCCCCGGCTGACCTGCAGCGTGGGAACCAGGATGATGTCGCCGAGGGCCAGGATGATGAATTGCTGGTACCGCTCGCCCAGATGTGCTGTGGTTCGCTCGTACTGTTCGAACGGCACCCGGCCCAGCCAGGGCGTGGGGTAGCGGGCCGCCGCGGAGATCAGGTCGATCATGATGGCGATGGTCCAGAGGGCCCAGTTCACAGTGCCGGACACCGCGCCGGTGATCCAGAAGACGCCGGACACCACGAACCAGAAGAAGAACCGGGTGGCCCTGACCATGGCCAACCGATGTCGCTTCCGGTACAACGTCGTCACCAGGATGACGCCGCGGATCACGTGCGTGCCGACGTAGGAGATCGCGAAAACCATCGCGTGCCCGTCGGAGACCATCGGCAACGATGCCGCCATCCCCACCGAACCGACCATGGCGACCATCAGGATGGTCTGGATGGGGCGCTGCTGCGGGTCGTAGAACTCGGTGGTGGTGGAGGTGACCGACCAGGTCCACCAGATCGCTGTCAGCATCAGCAGGACCATCGCCGCGCCGGACCAGTTGTGGACTTCCGCGAGCAGGGTCGAGGTCAGCGCGAGCGAGGCCACGAAGACCACGTCGAAGAGCAACTCCAGCAGCGTGGCCCGCGTGGAACCGTCCGGCCGGCGTACCAGTGCCGCGGTGCCTCCGGTGGTCATGCCCGGCCTCCCGCCGTGTCTCCGAAAATTATCGGCGGTGCCGGCGCGGCCCGTCCTCGGATCGGCGATTCCGGCCGCCCGGGGAAGGCGGCCGGAGGTTCCCACGGCGAGCACCGGTCGACACGTCGGCCGAACAAGCAGGGGTCAGTCGTCGGATTGCCGCAGCCGCAGGCCGGGCGTGGTCTCCCGGGCTGCTCCGGGAAACAGGATGTGACCGGCCAACCCGAGTGCCACGATCGTGGCTACCAGCACCGGCGGCCAACCGCCGGCCCACGGCAGCACCAGCAGCGGCAGGAGTTGCCAGGCAACTCGCCGCCACGGCATGACCCACGACACCGCCAGGGTGAAGAGGACGCGGCCGACCACGAAGAGCGTCGGGCCGGCGATGATCAGGACGAGCCACGGCACCGGCGTCGTTCCGGTCGGCCTGGTGACGACCAGGTCGAAGGTGGCGGCAGTGCCGGCCACGCCGGCCAGCATGACCAGATGGGTGAACGGGGCCAGTCGCGTTGCCCGGCCCCCGTGGGACCCGGCCGCCACCAGCAACTCGCCGGCGCGGAAGACGTAGATCTGCCAGAGCAGCAGCATCGTGGCGAAGGCGCAGAGCAGGGAGGCGAGCCGGAGGTGGTCGAGATGGCCCCGGCTGACCTGCAGCGTCGGCAACAGGATGATGTCGCCGAGGGCCAGGATGATGAACTGTTGGTACCGCTCGCCCAGGTGCTCGGTGGTCCGCCCGTACTGCGCTATCGGCACCCGGCCCAGCCACGGTGTGGGGTAGCGGGTCGCCCCGGCGACCAGGTCGATGGTTATGGCGATCGCCCAGAGCCCCCAGTTCGGAGTCTCTGACAGCGCGCCGAGGACCCAGAGGGCGCCGGACACCGTGAACCAGAAGAGAAAGCGGGTGGCCCGTTCCCGTGCCGTCCGGTGCCCCTGCCGGTGCAGGGCGGTGACCAGGATGATGCAGCGAACCACGTGCGTGCCGACGTACGAGATCACGAAGAGCAGCAGATGCGCGATGCTGACCATCGGCAGCGATGCCGCCATCCCCACCGACCCGACCATGGCGATCATCAGGATGGCCTGGATCGGGCGTTGTTGCGGGTCGTAGAACTCGGTGGTGGTCGTGGTGACCGACCACGTCCACCAGACGGCGGTCAGCATCAGCAGCAGCTTCGCGCCGCCGGACCAGGAGAGCTCTTCGGACAGCAGTTTCGATGTCAGTGCGAGGGCGGCCACGAAGACCACGTCGAAGAGCAACTCCAGCAGTGTCGCCCGGGTCGACTGGTCCCGCCGACGTACCAGCGCCGCATTCCCTTTGGTGGTCATGCCTGGCCTCCCGCCGCGTCTCCCGAGGAATTATCGGCGGCCCCGGCACGGGTCGTCCCCGGATCGGCGATTCCCGCCGGTCGGGGAAGAGGGCGGCCGGAGGTTGCCACGACGTCGGGCACCGGGCGATGCTTTTCTGCATCCATTAATCTCGATCTCTTCGGAGGTTCGGATGCGCCGCTCCCCACTGGCCGCCCTCGTCCTGACCACCCTGCTGCTCGTCGCGCCCGGCGCGGCGCAGGCCGCCGTCCCCGACCGGGCCGCCGCGCCCGCCGCCGACCCGACGGCCACGCTGACCGGGGTACGCACCACGGGCACCGCCTGGGGTCTGGACCCCGCCACCGGCCGGATGACCCTCACCGTCGACGACACCGTGGCCCCCAGCGAACTGGCCGCACTGCGGGCGGTGACCGACCGGGCCGGCGTGCTGCTGCGCCGCGAACCCGGAACGCTGCGCCCCCTGATCGCCGGCGGGCAGGGCATCTACGGCGGCGGTGGCGCGCGCTGCTCGCTCGGCGCGAACGCCCGCAGCGGCAGCACCTACTACGTGATCACCGCCGGGCACTGCACCACCGCCGCCACCACCTGGTACGCCGACAGCGCCCAGACCACAGTGCTCGGCACCCGCACCGCCACCAGCTACCCCACCAACGACTACGGGCTGATCCGCTACACCGGCGGGATCGCCCACCCGAGCGCGGTCTACACCTACCCCGGCCTGCTGACCATCAACGGCCCCGGCAACGCGTACATCGGTCAGGCGGTGTGCCGCAGCGGCAGCACCACCGGCGTGCGCTGCGGCACCGTCACCGGCCTCAACCAGACGGTCAACTACGCCACCGGGGTGATCTACGGCCTGATCCGCACCAACATCTGCGCCGAGCCGGGGGACAGCGGCGGGCCGCTCTACGTGGCCTCCACCGGCAGGATCCTCGGCATCCTCTCCGGTGGCACCGGCAACTGCACCGCCGGTGGCACCACCTACTACCAGCCGATAGCTGAGGTGCTGGCCGCGTACGGGCTGACGTTGCCCTGAGCGTAGAGGTGTGACGTGCGACGGGTTGCCCGTCCCGCGCCGGACACCTAGGCTCGGCGACGCCCAGCACCCCCGCCGCGAGGACGTGTGCCCGATGCCGACCGCCCCCCGACCTGACCGGCCGAGTGTTCCGGCAGGCCTCCCGTCGATCGAGGTGGCCGCCGTGGGGGAGACGATGGTGGTGCTCTGCCCCGCGCCGGGTGAGCCGCTGGAGCACGCCGAACGGGTCGCCGTCTCGGTCGGTGGGGCCGAGTCCAACGTGGCCGGTTACCTGGCCCGCCTGGGACACCTGACGACCTGGGTGAGCCGGGTCGGCGACGACCCCTTCGGCCGGGCCGTCATCCGGCACGTCGCCGCCGCCGGCGTCCGCGTCGACCAGGTGTGCGTGGACCCGGCCGCCCCCACCGGCCTGTACGTCAAGGACCCGGGCCCGGAGGGGACCGCCGTGCACTACTACCGGGCCGGGTCGGCGGCCGCCCGGATGGACCCCGCCACGCTGGCCGACCCGGCGCTGTCCGGTGCCCAGGTGCTGCACCTGTCCGGAATCACCCCCGCGCTGTCCGCGTCCTGCCGGGCGCTGGTCGAGCACGCGGTGACCGACCGGCCGCTGGCGCAGGCCTTGGTCAGTTTCGACGTCAACCACCGGGCCCGGCTGTGGCCCGCCGAGCAGGCCGCGCCGGTGCTGCGCGACCTCGCCAACCGCTGCGACCTCGTCTTCGTCGGGCAGGACGAGGCGGAGACCCTGTGGGGCACCAGCGACCCGACGGCCGTACGTGAGCTGTTGCCCGATCCGGAGACGGTTGTGGTCAAGGACGGCGCGGTGGGCGCCACCGCACTGGTCCGCGACGCCGAACCGGTCTTCGTGCCCGCGCCCCGGGTGACTGTGGTGGAGCCGGTCGGCGCCGGAGACGCCTTCGCCGCCGGCTACCTGGCCGGGCTGCTACGCGGCCTCGACCCGGTGCGGCGGTTGCGCCTCGGTCACCTCGTCGCGGCGCAGGCGTTGACCAGCAGCGGCGACAACGCCCCGGTCCCGCAGTGGGCCTGGTTCGAGAAACTCCTCGACGCCCCCGCCGACGCCTGGTCGCCACTCGACCTGACCGACCCGGGCGCGACGACCTGAGTCGGGTCGTCGGGTTGCGACCCGACCAGCAGCAACAGTCCCACCGCGACCTCGGATGGAGTGCACCATGACCACACCGGACTTCGACCACATCTTCGGCGGCGCCCGGGTGATGGCGATCCTGCGCGGCCTGCCGGTCGCCGAAACCGTTCGGCTCGCCGAGCGTGCCTGGGATCTCGGCATCGACGTGGTGGAGGTGCCGGTGGCCACCGCCGACGCGGTGCCGGCGCTGCGGGCCGCCGTCGAGGCGGGCGCCGAGCGCGACCGGATCGTCGGCGCCGGCACCGTGCTCGACGTCGAACAGGTCGCCGCGGCGGCCGACGCGGGCGCCCGGTTCACCGTCGCGCCCGGCCTGGACCTCGCGGTCGCCGACGCCGCCGCCGCGCGTGGCCTGCCGCACCTGCCCGGTGTGGCCACCCCGACCGAGGCCCAGCAGGCACTGCGGCACGGCCTCACCTGGCTCAAGGCGTTCCCCGCGATCTCCCTCGGGCCGGCCTGGTTCAAGGCCGTCGCCGGCCCGTTGCCACAGTTGCGCTTCGTCGCCACCGGCGGCCTCGACGCCAGCAACGCCGGCGCGTTCCTGCAAGCAGGCGTACGTGTGGTGGCCGTCGGATCCGCCCTCTCCGACCCCACCCAACTCGACGCCCTAGCCAAGCTAACCCGCCCCACCCTCTAACCCGCCCCGCCCCCGACCCCGCCCCGCCCCGCCCCCGCCCCGCCCCGCCCCCGCCGCGCCGATCTTGCACTTACGGTCGCCGATACGTCCTGATTCGCCACGTTGGTCGCGACACAAAGTGCAAGATCGGCGCGCGAGGTGGGGTGGTGGCGCGCGGGGAGGGGGCGGGGTCGTGGCGGGGTTGTGCCATGGCGTAAGTGCGTCGGGGTTGGGGGCGGGGTTGGGGTGGGGTCTGCGTCGATGCTGTGGTGCGTACCACTTCTCGACACAAAGAGGTCATCGTGGCTCTGTCTCACCGGCGTCGCCGATCCGGGCTGATCGCCCTCGGCGCCGCCCTCACCCTGGCGGCCGGGTTCACACCACCCGGCACGGGAGCGGGCGCCGCCCCGCCGAACAACCCCGACCGCCCGGCGGGTCAACCCCCGGCCGCCGCCGGGCGCGCGTCCACCGTCACCCTGATCACCGGTGACACGGTCACCGTCACCACAGCGGCGGACGGCAGCACGGTGTCGACGGTGCGCCGGCCGGACGGCAGCACCCCGAGCTTCCACCGCACCGTGCGCGACGGCGACACCTACGTCTACCCGGACGCCGCGCTGTCCTATGTGACCAGCGGCGTGCTGGACCGGCAACTGTTCAACGTCACCGACCTCATCGCCGACGGTTACGACGACGCGCACACCGACGCGCTTCCGTTGATTGTCACGATGACCGACGCGGCGGCCCGCAACCGCACCCGTCCTGCCGTGGACGGCGCCAAACTGGTCCGCCAGTTGGACAGCGTGCAGGGCGCGGCGCTGACCCGCCAGCGGGCCACCGCCGACCGGTTCTGGACCGCGCTGACCGCCGGTTCGACCCGGCGTACGGGTGACGCCCCGACCCTGGCAGGCGGCATCGCCAAGGTCTGGTTGGACGGTCGGGTGCACGCCGACCTGGCCGAGTCGACAGCGCAGATCGGCGCGCCGAAGCTGTGGGCCGAGGGCAACACCGCCTCCGGTGTCGACGTCGCGGTGCTCGACTCGGGTGCGGACGCCGAACACCCTGATCTCGTCGGTCAGATCGCCGAGTCCAGCAGCTTCGTGCCCGAGGAGCCCGACATCCTCGACTACAAGGGCCACGGCACGCATGTCGCCTCGACGATCGCGGGCACCGGCGCCGCGTCCGGTGGCGCCGAGCGGGGCGTCGCCCCGGGTGCCCGGCTGCACATCGGCAAGGTGCTCAACAGCGAGGGCAGCGGGCAGGACTCCTGGATCATCGCCGGCATGGAGTGGGCGGCCCGGGAGCAGAAGGCCCGGGTGGTCAGCATGAGCCTGGGCGGCGAGTCCACCGACGGCAGCGACCCGATGAGCCAGGCGGTCGACCGGCTCAGCGCCGAGACCGGTGCCCTCTTCGTGATCGCCGCCGGCAACAGCGGCCCGGCGAGCATCGGCAGCCCGGGTGCGGCCAACTCCGCGCTCACCGTCGGTGCCGTCGACAGCACCGACCACCTCGCCGACTTCTCCAGCCAGGGGCCACGCGCCGGCGACGGCGGGCTCAAGCCCGAGATCACCGCCCCGGGCGTGGACATCCTGGCGGCCCGCTCGCACCTCGTGCGGGGCTCCGGCGACTACACGCTGATGAGCGGCACGTCGATGGCCACCCCGCACGTTGCCGGCACTGCCGCGCTGGTCGCCGCCGCGCACCCGGACTGGACCGGTCAGCGGATCAAGGAAGCGCTGGTCAGCACGGTCAAGGCCACCCCCGAGTACACCCCGTACCAGGCGGGTGCCGGTCGGGTCGACGCGGTCGCCGCCGCGCACGCCACGGTCTTCGCCACCCCGAGTGCCTACTCCGGTTTCCAGGCGTGGCCGCAGCAGCCGGGCGCTACCGTCGACCGTACTGTCACCTACACCAACATCGGCAGCACGTCGGTGGCCCTGAAGCTGGCAGTCGACGCGGCCACCGCGCCGGCCGGACTGTTCGCGCTCTCCGCCGACCGGGTCACAGTGCCCGCGGGCGGCACCGCCACCGTGACGGTGACCGCCGAGTACGACAAGCTGCCGGTGGAGAAGCAGGTCAGCGGCATGGTCGTCGCCACCGACGACACCGGTGCGGTGCGTGGCCGCACCCTGATCGGGGCCGGCAAGGAGGGTCAGCGGCAGAACCTGACGCTTGTCGCCAAGGACCGGGACGGCAAGCCGCTCGTCGGCAAGGTCATCCTCACCGCCGACACCCTCTTCACCGCCGTGGACCTGCCCGAGAGCGGCACCGCCACGCTGCGGCTACCGGTGGGAAGCTGGAACGGTTGGATCTCCGCGGACGTGCGCGGCGCGCACGGGCCGCACTCCAAGGGCATGGCGATGCTCAGCTTCACCGACGTGAACCTGGACCGCGACCGCACCGTCACCCTGGACGCGCGCGCCGCCCGACAGGTGCAGGCCCGGATGCCGCAGGAGGCCACCGCCAGCGCGCTGCGGATGGACATCCACCGGTCCACGAAGAACGGTCTCACCGAGAGTCAGGTGCTGCCCGACGACTCGTACGACAGCATGTGGGCGTTGCCGACGAGCCGTCCGGTGACCGACGGCGAGTTCGAGTTCGGTGCCCGGTGGCGGCTGGAGCAGCCGGCCCTGACCGTTTCGGCTGGCGGTCGCTCGTACGACGATCTGTTGGTGAAGCGGGCGACCCCGGCGTTGCCGGCCGGTCGTCGCCAGCTCGACGCGGTCTACGTCGCCGACGCCTCGGCGGCGGGGCTGGCCAAGCGTCCGGTCCGGGACCGGGCCGTGGTGGTGCGCCGCAGTGACAGTGTGGACATCGCCACCCAGGCGCAGGCCGCCGCGGCGGCCGGAGCGAAGCTGCTGCTCGTGGTTAACGACGGCGTCGGGCGGCTCCAGCCCTGGGACGAGTTCGCGTGGAGCCCGGAGAGCCCGGCCCCGGTTACCGTCGCCACCCTCGGTGCCGACGAGGGTGGGCAGCTCATCGCCGCGCTGGAGCGGGGCGCGGTGCGGCTCACCGTCGAGTCGCACCCGCAGACCGACTACCTGTACGACGTGGCGCACCACTGGACCGGCACGGTGCCGGCCGACCCCACCTACCGGCCCACGAAGCGGGAGTTGGCCCGGGTCGACGTGGAGTTCCGCAACTACCGGCAGGGCAAGGCGCTGGAGTTCCGCACCGACGTCTGGCGCGGCTGGGCGTCTAGCAACCAGGAACCGGCCCCGGCGCAGGGCCGGCGCACCGACTGGGTGAGCGCCGACCAACTGTGGATCGACGACGCGTTCATCGCCGGCGAGACCGGTCAGCACCTGATGGCGGCGACCACGTACCCCGCCGGCAAGCCGAGCACCGTCACCTGGTTCGGGCCGATCCAGCGACCCCGGATGGGCGGCAGCTACGTGCCGGTCCGGTACCTGGACACCGTCTACCTGCCCGCGCCCGGGTGGGGCGACGGGGGCGGACACATCGGTGAGGCGTACGCGAACTACGACATGGTCAACCGGACCACCCTCTACCAGGGCGACAAGGAGCTGAACTGGGGCAACGCCGAGTACCTCCAGGTCTCCGGGCTGGCGTCTCAGCGACTGCCGTACCGGCTGGTGGTGGAGAACGACAGGGCCGCGTGGACCAACCCGTACTCCCGGCAGACCCGCACCGAGTGGGGTTTCCACTCGGCGGTCACCGGGGAGGAGTCGGCCGAGGCGCTGCCGATGATCCAGCTGGACTACCAGGTGGCCATCGACTCCGCCGGCACTGCGTCGCGGCGGGCGCCGCTGACAGTTGTCGCCTCCCACCTGCCCGGCGTCACCGGCACCATCAACGCGGTGACCGTCGAGGTGTCCTACGACGACGGGGCGACCTGGCAGAAGCAGCGGCTGACCCGGCACGGCGACGGCTGGCGTACCTCGCTGGCCGCGCCGGCGAAGGCCGGTTTCGTGAGCCTGCGCGCCACGGCGCGGGACAACGCCGGCAACACCGTGAGTCAGAGCATCAGCCGGGCGTTCGGCCTGCGCTGACAGCACTGCGGCCGGCCGTCGCTCGGGGTGCCTCGCGCACCCCGGCGGCGGCCGGTGCCGTCAGCCCCGTTCCTCGGCGAGCTGGTCCCAGTCCGTGATGACCGGCAGCAGGTCGCCGGCCAGCCAGGCGGCGCTCTGGTCGTCGTGGTGCCTGTCGCCGGGCACCCCGCAGGTGCCCAGGGGGACCACCCAGCGGCTGTCCGAGCGGTGGGCCAGGTCCCAGACGAAGCGCGCCGCCGGCCCCCGGAAGCACCAGTGGGTGACCCCGGGCACGCTGGAGGTGGCCAACACGCAGTCGTGGTCACCGTCGAGCCGGGGGCCGGGCCCGGTGTCCGGGCCGGGCAGGGCCCGCCACGGCGCCAGCCGGTGCAGGTCCCCCCAGGGCACCTGCCGGGCTGCCGCGTCGGCGACCTCCTCGGCCGCCGCGCCCACCAGCGCGGCGATGTCCACACCGGGCATCGGGGTCGCGCCGAGCAGGTGCTCCAGCGCGTGACCGACCCGCGGCGTCAGCGCCAGCCAGGGCGCGAACACCTCGGGGTACGCGGGCGGCTCGGCCAGCGCGGCCAGCGCCGGGTGGGCGGCGATCCGACGTACGACAGCCGCCCGCAGGATGGCGTAGGCCGCCGCGTCCGTGCTGTCGGCGGCCATCCGGCGGTCCCAGCGCAGCAGCCGTTCACGCAGCGCGGCGGCGGCCGGACCGAGCCCCGTCGACTCGGCGAGGACCGCCAGCAGCGGCCCGGCCGCGCCCAGGTACGTGTCGGTGTGCACCGAGGCCATCTCGTCGGCCGTCCAGGCCGGACGCGCGTCGAGCAGTTCGGCGATGCGATGCGCCCGGTGCGGTGGGGCGAACTCCACACCGAGTGGTGCCGCCAGCCCGCGCTCGTTGGCCATCACCGACCTACCGACCACCTCGGCGCTGGGCATCGGCGCGTGCCAGCCCTGCCAGGCGTACGCGGTGTCCCATCCGGGGACCACCCGCCGACCGTTTTCCCGGTGCCGTACCGGCACCGCGCCGGCGACCCGGTGCAGCAGCCCTCCGGCGGTGTCCGCCGCCTGCACCACGTTGACCGGCTCCACCCAGTGCCGCAGGGCGTGGTCCACATCGGCCACGGTCCGGGCGCGCAGCAGCTCCGGCAGCGTCGCGAAACCGAGGTCACCCCGAACCCGGGGCGGGTAGCGCAGGCTGACGGCACTCTCGTCGTCCGGCCCACCGGCGATCACCGGACCACGATCGGTCTCCACCACCTCGACCTCGACCGGGTCGGCCCCGGCCACCTCGATCGTCTCGACGTGGCGGTGCGCCGGTCGCCAGCCGTCCGGGCCGAGCGCCTGCACCCGGGGGCCGTCGCGGCGCAGCCGCTCCGCGTACACGTCCTGGTAGTCGGCCATCGCGTTGGTGATCGCCCAGGCCACCGGACCGGTGTGCCCGAAGTGCGCGATGCCCGGCACACCGGGCACCGCCAACCCGACCACGTCGTACTCCGGGCAGGCCAGCCGGATCTGCTGGTAGACGCCGGGATCCTCGATGAATCGGTGCGGATCGCCGGCGAGCAGCGCCGCCCCGGTGCCGGTGCGCTCGGCGGCGAGCAGCCACCCGTTGCTGCCGGCCACGGCGGGCCCGTCGGTGGCGAACCTGTCGACCGCGTCCGGCCCGAGCCGCTGCGCCACGTGCTCGCGCCAGAGCTTGCCGGGGAACCCGGCGAACAGGATGTGGTGGCCCAGCCAGACCGCGAGCGGCGTCCACGGCTCCCACCGACCCGGGCGCAGCCCGGTGGCGGCGAACTCCGGTGACCGGGCCGCCCCGGCGGCGAGGCTGGCGTTGACGCCGTCCACGTAGGCGCCCACCCACTCGGCGGTCGCCGGGTCCAGTGCCGCGTGGCAGCGGCGTGCGGTGTCGTCGAGCCGGACCTGCCGGACGAAGCGGTCCCAGCCGAGCGCGTCGGGGCCGAGGAACGCCGCGCTGGTGCCCTGGGCGCGGTGCCGTTCCACCTCGATCTGCCAGGCCCGGTCGTACGCGGTCACCCGGCCCTGCGCCGTGGCGAGGGCGAGCGGGTCGTCGGCCCGCAGGTGCGGAACCCCCCACGGGTCACGGAAACGCCGGGCGCTGCGCTCGCTCACGCCGGCTCCGGGGCCAGGGTGGTGGCCCGGCGTCGGGCCGCGGGGACGACCAGCGGGGTGCCCGTCTCCGGGTCGTCGATCACCCGGCAGGGCAGCCCGAACACCTCCGCCACCAGGTCGGCGGTGACCACCGACGCCGGCTCCCCGGCGGCCACCACCCGTCCGTCGCGCATGGCGATCAGGTGGGTGGCGTAGCGGGCCGCGTGGTTCAGGTCGTGCAGCACCGCGACAAGGGTGCGGCCCTGCTCCTCGTGCAACCGGGCGCAGAGGTCCAGGATCTCGATCTGGTGGGCGATGTCGAGGTACGTGGTCGGCTCGTCGAGCAGCAGCAGGGGCGTCTGCTGGGCCAGTGCCATGGCGATCCAGACCCGTTGCCGCTGCCCGCCGGACAGTTCGTCCACCGCCCGGTCGGCGAGGTCGTCGACACCGGTCGCGGCCATCGACTCCTCGACCACCCGTTCGTCCTCGCGGGACCACTGCCGCAGCAGCCCCTGGTGGGGGTAGCGACCCCGGGCGACCAACTCGGCGACGCTGATGCCGTCCGGTGCGATCGACGACTGCGGCAGCAGGCCGAGTGTCCGGGCCACGGTGCGGGCCGGCAGATCGTGAATGTCGCGTCCGTCCAGCAGCACCGCACCGGCGCTGGGGCGCAGCATCCGGGACAGCGCGCGCAGCAGCGTCGACTTGCCGCACGCGTTCGGGCCGATGATCACCGTGAAGGATCTGTCGGGCACCGCCACTGTCAGGTTCTCGGCGATGGTGCGCTGGTCGTAGGCGAGGGTCAGCGCGGTGCCGCCGAGTCGGGAATCGCCGGGTCGCATGTGTGCTCCTTCGAGGGCGTCACTGGTGTTCACAGCCGGCCGGCCCGACGTTCCCTCGCCAGCAGCCAGACCAGGTAACCGCCGCCGATCACGCCGGTCACCACGCCGACCGGGAGTTGGTGCCCGGC
The DNA here is from genome assembly GCF_040649495.1 of Micromonospora sp. NPDC048947. Taxonomy (NCBI): domain Bacteria; kingdom Bacillati; phylum Actinomycetota; class Actinomycetes; order Micromonosporales; family Micromonosporaceae; genus Micromonospora; species Micromonospora sp. NPDC048947. The sequence goes on along the minus strand of NZ_JBEZFO010000001.1, from coordinate 49,273 downwards.
GAACGCGCGCTGCGCCACAAGGTCGGCCCCGACCAGCAGCGCCGCGCCGACGGCCATCGACGGCAGCAGGTTCGGACCAGGGGCCCGGGTCAGTCGTTTCGCCACGTGCGGGGCGACGAGCGCCACGAAGGACACCGGCCCGGCGGCGGCTGCCGCGAACGAGACCAGCAGCACGGCGGCAGCGAGCAGTACCAGGCGCAGCCGGCGTACCGGCACCCCCAGGGCGCTGGCCGCGTCGTCGCCCAACTCCATCATCCGCAGCGCCGGAGCGCAGCCGACGAGCACCAGCGGCGCCAACAGGACCAGGACGGCGAGCAGCGGCCCGGCGTTTGCCCAGCCCCGTCCGTCCAGGCTGCCGGTGAGCCAGAGCACCGCGCGGGCGGCTTCCATCAGGGGCGCCCGGGTCAGCAGGTAGCCGTTGACGCCGGTCAGGATCGCGGCCACCCCGATGCCGACCAGGATGAGCCGGTAGCCGTGCACTCCGCGCCGCCAGGCGAGCGCGTAGATCACCAGACCGGTGCCGAGGCCACCGACGACCGCCGCGCCGGCCAACGCCAGGCTGCTGCCACCGAGGACGACCACCACCAGCGCGCCGGTCGACGCGCCCTGGGTGAAGCCCAGAATGTCCGGGCTGCCCAACGGGTTGCGCACCAGCGACTGGAACACCGTGCCGGCGAGCGCCAACGCCGCGCCGACCAACACTGCGGTGACCAGCCGGGGCAGGCGCAGTTCGAGCACGATGAACTGCTCCGCGACGGTGCCACCGCCGGTCAGCGTGCGTAGCACGTCCGCCGGCCCCATCGGGTAGTCACCACTGCCCAGGGCCACCAGGCCGAAGCCGGCGGCGAGCACCGCCGCGCCGGCACCGACGCCCAACGCGCGGGGTCGGAACCGCAGCGACAACCCCCATGAAGTACGCAAAACTGTCACGGTTGCGCCACCGGTCGGCGGCTGACCAGCCACAGGAAGAGCGGGCCGCCCAGCACGGCGGTCACCATGCCTACCTGGAGTTCTCCGGGGCGGCCCAGCACCCGGCCGAGCACGTCGGCGCCGAGCAGCAACGCGGGTGCGAGCACCGCGCAGTACGGAAGCAGCCAGCGCAGGTCCGGGCCGGTCAGGGCACGGACCAGGTGCGGCACGAGCAGACCGACGAAGACGATCGGCCCGCACGCGGCGGTCGCCGCGCCGCAGAGCAGGGTGACGGCGACGATGACGGCGGCGCGGATCAGCGCGGGTCGAGCGCCGAGGGCTCGCGCCGCGTCGTCGCCGAGCGCCAGCGCGTTCAGCGGACGGGCGGCACCGAGCGCGACCAGCAGCCCGATGAGGATGAACGGCAGCACCCTGGTGACGGTCGCGGAGTCCGCGCTGGCCAGCGAGCCGACGGTCCAGAAGCGCAGCCGCTCCAGCGACGCGGTGTCGAGCAGCATCACCGCGCTCACGTAGGAGTAGAGGGTGGCGTTGAGCGCGGCTCCGGCCAGCGCGAGTCGGGCCGGTGTGGCGCCGCGTCCGCCGCCGACGGCGTAGACGAGCGCGGTCACCGCCGCCGCGCCGAGCAGCGCGAACCAGACGTACCCGCCGACGGCGGTGACGCCCAGGAACGCGGCGGCGGTGGCGACGGCCGCGGACGCGCCGGCGTTGATGCCGAGTAGTCCGGGGTCGGCGAGTGGGTTGCGGGTGAGGGCCTGCATGACCGCGCCCGCCACACCGAGGGCGGTGCCGGCGAGCAGCCCGAGCAGGGTGCGGGGCAGGCGCATCCGGTGCACCACCGCGTACTCGGTGGCGTCGCGGTGCAGCAACCCGGACCAGACGTCGGCGAGCGGCATGGCCTTCGCGCCGACCGCGATGCTGAGCACCACGATCACCGCGAGCAGTGCCACGGCGGTGACCAGCCCGGCGGCGCGGGCCGCCCGACGGCCACGCCGGCTCGGGGGTGCGGCCGTTTCCCTGGCCGGCACGGATGGTGCCGGTCGGGTGACTGTGGGTGTGGCGTCCAGTGTGGGCTCCGGGGTGGTGGCGACACGGCGTACCGCTGTTGACAATGACCGAGGTTAGGCTAACCTAACCCCGCTGCCCTGGTCGACCCCGGCCAACCCTTGATCGAAAGACAACACCATGCCCGATGCCCTGTCCGCCCGCCGCCTCTCCCGCCGTGGCCTGCTGGCCGCCGGTGGCGCTGCCACACTGGCCACCCTGCTCGCCGCCTGTGGCACTGACGACCCCGCGAAACCCGCCGCAGGCAACGGAAACGGCCCCTGGTCGTTCACCGACGACCGGGGCACGAAGGTGGCGGCGGCGGCCCGTCCGACCCGCGTGGTGGCCTTCACCGGCGTGGCGGCGGCACTGATCGATTTCGGTCTCGACAAGCAGCTCGTGGGCGTGTTCGGTGAGACCAAACGCGCCGACGGCACCGCCGAGCCGCAAGCCGGTGACCTGAACGTCGAGGGCGTCGAGATCCTCGGCAACGTGTGGGGCGAGTTCAGCCTGGAGAAGTACGCGGCGCTGCGCCCCGAACTGCTTGTCACCCACATGTACGACCCGGACGCGCTCTGGTACGTGCCGGACGAGAGCAAGGCCAAGATCCTCCCGCTGGCGCCCAGTGTGGCGATCACCACCGCCCGGGTACCGATGACCAAGCCCATCGAGCGGTACGCGGCGCTGGCCGAATCGCTCGGCGCGGACCTGTCCGCGAAGAAGGTCACCGACGGAAAGGCCCGCTTCGACGCCGCCGCCGAGGCGGTCCGGCAGGCGGTCAAGGCCAACCCCGGGATCAAGGTTATGGCCTGCTCCGGCAGCCCCGACCTCTTCTACGTCTCCAACCCGAAGGTCAGCACCGACCTGATGTACTTCGCCGAGTTGGGCGTCGACATCGTGGTCCCCACCAAGCTCGAAGCCGGCGACTACTTCGAGGCGCTGAGCTGGGAGAGCGCCGGCAAGTTCCCAGCCGACCTGATCCTGCTCGACAACCGCAGCACCGCCCTGCAGGCCAAGGACCTCACCGCCAAGCCGACCTGGCAGCAACTGCCGGCGGTCAGGGCCAACCAGGTGAGCCCGTGGGACGCGGTGCCCCGCTTCTCGTACGCCGGCTCCGCGCCGCTGTTGGAGAACCTCGCCACCGCCATCCGGAACGCGAAGAAGGTCAGCTGACGGAAACCACATCCCGAGGCGCATCGTCGCGCCCGGGGTGGGTTCCGGCTGCCCTCGTGGAGAACGTGGAAGGACATTCCGTGACCGTGCCGACGTACCCAGTCGAGACCACCTCGCCGCCACCGGCGTCAACCGCCGCGCGGGCCCAGCTGCTGCATGGCGGCTCGGTCGAGCAGTACCGCCGGACGATCGCCGACGGCGTCGACCGGGTCGCCCGTCGGGTGGCCACAGTGGACCGTCCCGGTACCGGAATCACGCCGGCCGAACTGGCCCCGCTTGTCGACCGGGTGGACCTGGACCGCCCGCTGGGCGACGCCGGCGCCGCCCTCGACGAGCTGGAGGACGTCTACCTGCGCGACGCCGTCTGGTTCCACCACCCCCGCTACCTGGCCCACCTCAACTGCCCGGTGGCCATCCCGGCACTGCTCGGCGAGTCGGTGCTCACCGCCGTGAACTCCTCACTGGACACCTGGGACCAGAGCGCCGGGGCCACCCTCATCGAGCGCCGGCTGATCGACTGGACGGCCGAGCGGATCGGACTCGGTCCGCATGCGGACGGGATCTTCACCAGCGGCGGCAGCCAGTCCAACCTCCAGGCGCTGCTGTTGGCCCGGGAGGAGGCGTGCGCCGACGCCATCGGCCCGGCGGCGCGCGCGGAACTGCTGCCCCGGCTGCGCGTGATCACCTCCGCTGCCGGTCACTTCAGCGTGCAGAAGTCGGCCAAGCTGCTCGGCCTCTCCCCGGACGCGGTCATCGCGGTGGCCACCGACAGCCGGCGACGGATCAGCGCGGCCGCGGTCAGTGCGGAGATCGTGCGGTGCCGTCAGGCCGGGCTCGTGGTGATGGCCGTCGTCGGCACCGCCGGCACCACAGACTTCGGCTCGATCGACCCGCTCACGGAGCTGGCCGGGATCTGCGCGGCAGCCGACGTCTGGTTGCACGTGGACGCCGCGTACGGCTGCGGTCTGCTCGTCTCGCCGACGCGCCGGCACCTGCTCGACGGCATCGAGCGTGCCGACTCGGTGACAGTGGACTTCCACAAGTCGTTCTTCCAGCCGGTCAGCTCCAGCGCGCTGCTGGTCCGCGACCGGCGGACGTTGCGGCACGCCACCTACCACGCCGACTACCTCAACCCGGCCCGGATGGTGGAGCAGCGCATCCCCAACCAGGTCGACAAGAGCTTGCAGACCACCCGCCGCTTCGACGCGCTGAAGCTCTGGCTCACCCTGCGGGTGATGGGCCCGGACGCGCTCGGCGGGCTCTTCGACGAGGTCGTCGACCGGGCCGCCGACGCCTGGCAGCTGGTCAGCGCGGACCCGCGCTTCGAGGTGGTGACGCGCTCGGAGCTGAGCACTGTGGTGTTCCGTTACCTGCCCACCGGCCCCGGCCGGGAGTTGGCCGACGCCGCCAACCTGCATGCCCGGGAGGCCCTCGCGGCGTCCGGTCTCGCAGTGGTCGCCGGGACCCGGGTGGACGGCCGGCACTTCCTGAAGTTCACACTGCTCAACCCGGAAACCACAGTCGACGACGTCGGGTACGTGCTCGACCTGATCGCCACCCACGCCGGCCGGTACGTGCACGACCACGTCGACGCCGATCTGACCTGCCACGTCGGCTGACGCCGGTGACCACGAACCCGCGCCTGGAGACCCCGATGTCCACCCACGACTTCGTCGCCATCGGGTTGGGCCCGTACAACCTGGGCCTGGCCTGCCTCACCGCGCCCATCGACGAGCTCGACGGCGTGTTCCTGGAGGCGCGGCCGAGCCTCGCCTGGCACCCCGGCATGCTGCTGGAGTCGGCCCGGTTGCAGACCCCGTTCATCGCCGACCTGGTCAGCCTCGCCGACCCAACGTCGCCGTACTCCTTCCTCAACTACCTCAAGGAGATCGGCCGGCTGTACCCGTTCTACATCCGGGAGAGCTTCTACCCGCTGCGCAGCGAGTACGACGCGTACTGCCGGTGGGCGGCGGCGAAACTGCCGAACCTGCGCTTCGGTCACAGCGTGACAACTGTGGAGTACGACACCGCCGACGAGCGGTACGTGGTGCGGGCCAGCACCGGCACGGGGGAGACGGTGGCATACCGGGCCCGGCACCTGGTGCTCGGCACCGGCACCCCGCCGCACCTGCCCCCGGCCGTGGCCGGGTTGCCCGGTGACGCCGTGCACAACTCCCACTACCTGGAGCACCGTTCGGCGCTGCGCACCAAGCGCAGCATCACGGTGGTGGGCAGCGGGCAGAGCGCCGCCGAGATCTACCACGACCTGCTCGGCGACATCGGCCGCTACGGCTACCAGCTCAACTGGGTGACCCGGTCGCCGCGGTTCTTCCCCCTCGAATACACCAAGCTGACGCTGGAGATGACCTCCCCGGACTACGTGGACTACTTCCACGCGCTGCCCGAGGCGACCCGCTACCGGCTGGAGTCCGAGCAGAAGGGCCTGTTCAAGGGGATCAACGCCGACCTGATCAACGACATCTTCGACCTGCTCTACGCGCACAGCGTGGACGGGCCGGTGAACACCCGCCTGCTCACCAACACCGAGCTGGTCAGCGCCGAGCACCGGGACGGGCAGTACACGCTGGGTTTGCGGCAGGTGGAACAGGAACGCGACTTCGCCCTGCGCACCGAGGGCCTCGTCCTGGCCACCGGCTACCACTACCGGGTGCCGGAGTTCCTCACGCCGGTGCGGGACCGGATCCGCTGGGACGCGCACGGCCGCTTCGACGTGGCTCGTAACTACAGCATCGACCACAGCGGGCGGGGCATCTTCCTACAGAACGCGGGCACCCACACGCACAGCATCACCTCACCGGACCTGGGCATGGGCGCCTACCGCAACTCCTGGATCATCAGTGAGCTGCTCGGCCGGGAGCACTACCCGATCGAGAAGAGCATCACCTTCCAGGAGTTCGGGGTGTCGTCGTGACCACCGTCTTCACCCACGTCGACGAAAAGCTCGGTGAGTTCGCGCTGCGGCCGCTCGATCCGGACGCCGACGCGGCGCTGCTGCACACCTGGGTGACCCACCCGAAGGCGGCGTTCTGGATGATGCAGGACGCCGACCGGGCCCAGGTCACCGAGGAGTACCGGCGCATCGCCGTGCACCCGCACCACGACGCGTACCTCGGCCTGTGGCGGGGGAGTCCCGCATTCCTGGCGGAGCGCTACGACCCGGCCCACGTCGAGCTGGTCGGCCTGTACGACCACCAGCCCGGTGACGTGGGCATGCACTTCCTCTGCGCGCCGGTCGACGCGCCAGTGCACGGCTTCACCCGGGCGGTGATCGGCACCGTCATGGCGTGGCTCTTCGCCGACCCGACGACCCTACGGGTGGTGGTCGAACCGGACGTGCGCAACACCGCTGTGCACGCGCTGAACGCCGCCGTCGGCTTCACCGTCGTCGGCCCGATCGTCAAGCCCGAGAAGGACGCGCTGCTCAGCGTCTGCACCCGGGCCCAGTTCCAGGCCGCCGCCGATCGCGCCACGGTCGACAACGCCGCTGCCACCCGAACCGAAGGAGCCCCGGCGTGACCACCACCGCCGTCCCCACCCACCCTCCCGTCACCACCGCGCACAGCGCCTCCGGCGACCCGGTCGGGCACCTCACCCCGCAGCGCTGGGCCCGGGCCAACCGGCTGCTGGTCCGCAAGGCTCTCGCCGAGTTCACCCACGAGCGGTTGCTCACCCCGGAGGCCGTGACCGGCCCCGACGACCGGCAGTGGTACGAGGTCCGCAGCGACGACGGCACTGTCACCTACCGGTTCGCGGCGCGGGTGCTCGCCCTGGCGCACTGGCAGATCGACGCGGACAGCATCACCCGACACCGCGACGGCACGCCAGTGGCCCCGGACGCGGTGGACCTCATCGTCGAACTGCGCGACACCCTCGGGCTCTCCGCGCGGGTGCTCCCGGTCTACCTGGAGGAGATCACCTCGACGCTGGCGGGTACGGCGTACAAGCTGGCCCAGGCCGCGCCGAGCGCCGCCGAGCTGGCCGAGGCGGACTTCCAGACCATCGAGACCTCGATGACCGAGGGCCACCCGTGCTTCGTGGCGAACAACGGCCGGCTCGGCTTCGGCGTCGACGAGTACCACCGGTACGCCCCGGAGGCCGCCGCGCCGGTGCGGCTGGAGTGGCTGGCCGCGCACCGGGACCACTCGACGTTCAGCAGCGCCGCCGACCTCGACTACGACACGCTCATCGAGCGTGAGTTGGACGCCGAGACCCGGGCCCGGTTCGCGGCCACCATGGCCGATCTCGGGCTGGACCTCGCCGACTACCACCTGATCCCGGCGCACCCGTGGCAGTGGTGGAACAAGCTGGCTGTCACCTTCGCCGGCGAGTTGGCCCAGCGGCGGCTGGTGCACCTCGGGCCCGGGCCGGACGTGTACCTCGCCCAGCAGTCCATCCGTACCTTCTTCAACATCAGCGAGCCGGGGCGGCACTACGTCAAGACCGCGCTGTCGGTGCTGAACATGGGCTTCATGCGGGGGTTGTCGGCGGCGTACATGGCGGCCACCCCGGCGATCAACGACTGGCTGGCCGACCTGATCGCCGCCGACGAGGTGTTGACCGGCACCGGCCTGACCGTCATCCGGGAGCGAGCCGCTGTGGGTTACCGGCACCAGCAGTACGAGGCGGCGACCGAGCGCACCTCCCCGTACCGCAAGATGTTGGCCGCCCTGTGGCGGGAGAGCCCGGTGCCCGACCTGGCGCCGGGGCAGCGACTGTCCACCATGGCCGCGCTGCTGCACGTCGACGACGAGGGCGGATCACTGGCGGCCGCGCTGATCGCCCGGTCCGGCCTGACGCCCGAGGTGTGGCTGCGCCGCTACCTGGACGCGTACCTGACCCCGCTGCTGCACAGCTTCTACGCCCACGACCTGGCCTTCATGCCGCACGGCGAGAACGTCATCCTGGTCCTCGACGAGCAGGACACCGTCCAGCGGGTGATCTTCAAGGACATCGCCGAGGAGATCGCGGTGATGAGCGACAGGGTCGAGCTGCCGGCGGCGGTGGAGCGGATCCGCGTCGAGGTGCCCGACGACACCAAGCTGCTGAGCATCTTCACCGACGTGGTGGACTGCTTCCTGCGGCACCTCAACGCCGTCCTGGTCGAGGCCGGTGTGCTCGCCGAGGACGACTTCTGGCGCACTGTCGCTGCCTGCGCCGCCGACTACTTCGACCGGGTGCCGCACCTGGCCGAGCGGGTCCGCCACTACGACCTGTTCGCGCCGGAGTTCACGCTGTCCTGCCTCAACCGGCTGCAACTGCGCGACAACCAGCAGATGATCGACCTGGCCGACCCGTCCGCGGCGCTTCAGTTCGTCGGCACCCTCACCAACCCGCTCGCCGCCCACGCCCCGGCCCGGTGACCGCTGTCGCGTCTGGTCGGCGCGCACGCCAGCGGGTGCAATAGGCGAACCGGTGTTCTGAGTACCGCCAGCCTGTTCGCCGCCACGCTGACCACCGGCCTGACCGCCGGGCTGTTCGCCGCCTTCGGCCGGCTGCTCGGCTGAGGCCGGTTGGCCGACCGACCGGGCCGGCGCTGGCTCAGTCGGTCGGCTCCGCCGTGCCGGCCTGCTGGAACGCGCGGGCCAACGTGGCGAGGTCGAGGCCCTCGAAGTGCTGGAGGAACCGGCGGCGTACGGCGGCCAGGTGACTCGGCCAGGATTCCTCCAGGCGGGCGTAGCCCGCGTCGGTGAGGACGGCGTTCCAGCCGCGCGCGTCCTCCTCGCACCGTTCCCGACGGACCAGGCCCTGCGTCTCCAGCCTGATGATCGTGCGGGTCATGCCGCTGAGGGAGAGGTGGCAGAGAGCGGCGAGCTCGTTCATGCGCATCCGCCGGTCCGGTGTCTCGGAGAGGTTCATCAGCGCCGTGTACTCGGTGAGCGGTAGCTGACGGTCACCGACCATGTCCGCGTCGATCGCGCGGGGCAGCACGTGCATGACCTGACCCAGGGCGCGGACCAGCGCTTCCTCGTCTGGGGTGAGGGGTTGCGGAGTCGCTGCGGAGGTGTTGGACATCCTCATATCATACTTGTTTGACCGAGCAAGTGCTCACCCTCCGTGTGACCACGCCCATAGGCTACATATTTGCTTGACCAATCAAGCACCGGTTAGCGTTCCGGTCGTCAGGCAAGGACCTCTGAAAGGCGCCACACATGACCAGGATCGGGATCATCCTCGGAAGCACCCGCCCGGGGCGTAACGGCGAGGCCGTCGCCCGCTGGGTGCTCGAGATCGCCAAGCAGCGCTCCGACGCGGAGTACGAGCTGATCGACCTGCTCGACTACCAGCTGCCGCACCTCGACGAGGCGTACCCGCCCTCGATGGGCCAGTACACCCAGCCGCACACCAAGCGGTGGGCCGAGACGATCGCGTCGTTCGACGGGTTCGTCATCGTCACCCCCGAGTACAACCACTCGACCTCGGGCGCCCTGAAGAACGCGATCGACTTCCTCTACGCCGAGTGGAACAACAAGGCCGTCGGCTTCGTCAGCTACGGCTCGGTCGGCGGGACGCGCGCCGTGGAGCACCTGCGTCTGATCTCCGGTGAGCTCCAGATGGCCGACGTGCGCTCGCAGGTCGCCCTGTCGCTCTTCACCGACTTCGAGAACTTCAGCGTCTTCAAGCCCAACCAGTTCCACCAGGACTCGCTGACCGCCACCCTCGACCAGGTGGTCGCCTGGAGCACGGCGCTCGCCCCGCTGCGCAAGGGCTGAGCGATTCGCGTCGTCCGGAAACGGCCGCGGGGGATCCCACGGCCGTTTCCGGACGTTCAGGCACGCTCCGCGCCGGCGAACAGATCCAGCGAGAGCTGCCACAGTCGCGCCGCCGCCGCGGGGTCGATCGCGTGGTCGGCGACGCCGCGCAGCGGGTCCGCCGGGTCGTGGCGCACCGCCTGCGCACAGTCCTCGAAGTACCGACCGCCGATGCCCTCCACCTGCGGCCCGGCGGCGAGCAGCACGGACGTCGCGGCTCCCTGCTGCGGGGTCTTGAAATCGAATGCCGGAAGCTGCGTGTAGTCCTCCTCGGTGAGGTGCCGTCCCAGGTTGGTGGCGACCGCGCCCGGATTGGCCACGTTGACGGTGATGCCGTCGCCGGCCCAACGCCGGTTCGCCTCGACAGCGAACAGCGCGGTGGCGGTCTTCGACTCGCCGTAGGCGAGCAGACGGTCATACCGGCGTTCCCGGAAGTTGACGTCCTCGAAGACCATCGGGGCCTGAACGTGGGCGATGGAACTCAGCGACACCACGCGGGCCCGACCGGCCGCGACGAGCGCCCGGTGCAGGCCGTTGGCGAGCGCGAAGTGGCCGAGGTGGTTGGTGGCCAACTGCAACTCCCAACCCTCCGCCGTGCGCACCTCCGGGGTCGCCGACACCCCGGCGTTGTTGACCAGGATGTGCAGGGGCCTGTCCCAGGCGGCCACGAACTCGGCGACCGACCGCTGGTCGGACAGGTCCAAGGGCGCGACCCGGAGCAGACGGTTCGCCGTCCCGGCGCCGATCTCCCGCGCGGTCCGCTCGCCGGCCCGCACGTCCCGTACCGCCAGTGTCACCTCGGCGCCCGCCATGGCCAGCGCCCGGGCGGTCTCCACCCCGATGCCCGACGAGGCGCCGGTGACGATGGCGCGTCGCCCGGTCAGGTCGACACCGGCCACGACGTCGGCGGCGGTGGACCGGGCGTTGAACGGCGTGCTGACGCGTGATTCCGACATGATCGACTTCCTTTGATAGGTGTCCTCGCGTGGCAGTGGCAGCTCGCCGTACAGGCGTACGGTGTGCCGGTACCGCCCTCCGCGCCGATCGTGCGCGGAGGTCTGCGCGGACGGCCAACACGCTCTTCCTGGCGTGGCTACAGTCTGTTCCTGTGGCCACGCCTGAGCTGCGACAACTGCGGTACTTCCTGGTCCTCGCGGAGGAGCTGAGCTTCACCCGGGCCGCCGCCCGCCTGATGATCGCCCAGCAGTCGCTGTCGCAGCAGATCACCGCCCTGGAACGCGCCCTCGGGGCGAAACTGTTCGACCGCGACAGCCGCGGCACCACCCTCACCGACATCGGCGCCCTGTTCGTGCCCGAGGCGCGCGCCGTGACCGAGCGCGCCGAGCAGGCCGTCGCCGTCGTGGGGCGGGCCCTGCGGGGTGAGGTCGGCACCCTCCGGCTCGCCTTCCTGACCACAGTCGCCAACCACCTGCTGCCCCCGGTGGTCCGGGCAGTCCGCCACCACCTGCCCGACCTGCACCTGACCACCGAGTCCACAAGCATCGCGCCCCTGGTCCAGGGCGTTCTCGACGGGAAGTTCGACGTCGCCTTCACCCGGACCCCGCTCGTTCCCGGCCTGGAGTCCAGGAGACTGACCACCGAACCGGTCTGCGCGGTGCTGCCCGAGGGCCACCCGCTCGCCGGGCGCGACGAGTTGACCCTCGCCGACCTGGCCAACGAACAGTGGGTCATGAGGCCGCGTAGCTCCTGGGAACCCTGGCACCGTGCCTACGAGGACCAGTTCCGGGAAGCGGGCTTCGTACCGACAGTCGTTCAGGAGGAGGCCGGCGTGCAGAGCCTCCTCGGCCTGGTCGCCGCCGGACTCGGCGTCACCCGGCTCGCCTGCTCGGCGGCGAGTCTCCGCCGCACCGGCGTGGTGTTCGTCCCGCTGGCCGGCGCCTACGCGTACACCGAGATGGTGTGGTTGGCGGGCAACACCGCGCCTGGGCTGCGCCGGCTCCTGGACGTGGTCACCGACCTCGCGGCGACGACCGACCTCACCAGCACCGGCTGACGGGGGCCGGCCGGCTCAACGCGTCGCGAGGTGGCGGGTGGTGCCGTCGGCGACGGCGCGAAGCTTGTCGGGGTTGGCGACGTTGTGGATGGCGGTGATGCGGCCGTCGGCGTCGATGTCGAAGGAGACGGTGGCGACCACCCGCCCCGCGCCGCTGAACACCAGACCCGGCCCCCGGTTGATCTCGACCAGGGCGGCGCGCATATCGTGCGGCGCAACGCCCTGGTAGGTGACGGTGCCGATGGCCGCGAACCACGCGGCGACAGTTCCCGCACCCCTGACGGGACGCAGTGCCTGCCGGACCTTACCGCCACCGTCGGTCCACAACGCGACGTCGGGGGACAGCAGCTCCAGCAGGGTGTTGATGTCGCCACCGGTCGCGGCGGCGAGGAACCGCTCGGTGACCCCCCGTTGCTGCGACCGGTCCGCCGTGAAACGTGGTCGCTGGCCCCGCACGTGCTCGCGGGCACGGTGGGCGGTCTGGCGGACCGCGGCCTCGGAGCGCTCCACCGCCGCCGCGATCTCCGCGTGGCTGAAGTCGAAGACCTCCCGCAGGACGAACACGGCGCGTTCGAGTGGGCTGAGAGTCTCCAGCACCACCAGCATCGCCATCGACACCGACTCGGCGTCGGTGACGGCGTCAGCGGCGTCCCCTTCGGTCAGCACGGGCTCGGGCAACCACGGCCCCGGATAGGTCTCGCGGTGGTGCCGGGCCGAGCGTAGGCGCTGCAACGCGAGGTTCGACACGACGCGGGCGAGGTACGCCCTAGGGTCGGCGACCTGGGAGCGGTCTGCCGAGGACCAGCTGATCCAGGCGTCCTGCACCGCGTCCTCGGCATCGGCCGCGCTGCCGAGGATCCGGTAGGCCACCGAGAACAGCAGGTTGCGATGACTGTGGAACACCTGCTCGTCGGCGTCCGGCGGGTGCGTCACCGCGCGTCCCGCAGGCGGGTGAGGCGGCCGCCACGCGGCCAGAACGCGCCGGAGGAGGGCAACCGCGACATGCGACGGTAGGTCGGCCAGGGCGAAGCGCTCACGGTCTCCTTGTACCAGACCGCCATCCGCCCGGTCAGACACCCGCGGCGAGGGCTGTCGTCGGGGCGGGTGAACTGCACTACCGCGTCGTTTCGACCCAGGCTCACCGGCGTGTGGTAGTAACCGAACCGGAACGGCCTGGGCTGCCTGCCCCGCAGCGAGCGGGCGATCGACACCGCCGCGTGCACGCCGGTCGGCATGCCGCTCTGGCAGGTGCCGTGCAGCACCCCGTACCCCTGCCGGACGGCTGCCGCGTCGCCGATCGCGTACACCTCGGGGTGCGACACCGACCGCAACGCGGAGTCGGTGACGACGCGACCGCGTTCGTCGACGGTCAACCCGGCGGCGGCGGCCAGCGGCGCCACCCGGGTACCACCCGTCCAGAGCACGACGTCGGCCGCCACGGTCTGCGCGCCGGCCAGTTCGACAGCGTCGGGCCGGACCCTGGTGACCGCCGCTCCGGTGATCACCTGGACGCCGAGGCGGGTCAGCGCGCCCCGCAGGTACGCCCGGGCCTTCGGGTTCATGCCCGCTCCCGGGTCCTGCCGGCCCACCAACGTGACACCGACCTCCGGGTGCCGTTCCGCGATCTCCGCGGCCGCCTCGACCCCGGTCAACCCGCTGCCGACCACCACGACAGTGCCGGCGCCGAGCCGGGTAAGCCGGTCCGCCAGCGTGGTCGCGCCGCTCGGAGCGTCCAGGGCGTACGCGTGCTCCTCGACGCCAGGGACCGCCGCCGTGTCGGTCACGCTGCCCAACGCGTAGACCAGGGTGTCGTAGCGCAGCACCCGGCTGTCGTCGACGCGGACGGTCTTCGCGTTGGCGTCCACAGCCGTCACCCAGCCGCGTACGAACTGCGCACCCGTTCCCGCCAGCAGCTCAGGGATGTCCAACTCGGCGAGCCGCTGCCCGGTCGCCGTCATGTGCAACCGGAGGCGCTCGGTGAACCGCTCCTGTACGTTGACCAGCGTCACCTGCACGTCCGCCCGCCTGGTCCGGGCCGCGAGCTGGGTCGCCGCGGCCATGCCCGCGTAGCCCGCGCCCAGGATCAGCACGTGGTGTGTGCCCGTCGGGACCTGCCGTTGCGCTGTGTTCATTGTTTCGCCTCTCTGATCGACGTGACGACCATGAGATGCGTGCCGCTCGTCGGTTCGTGACATGGCAGCCCTGTGGCACCCGTCACGGCCAGCGTCGGACGACCACTGTGACTACCCTTGGCGCGATGAGCCGATCTGCCACCAACGGTCGGGCTCCGCTCTGGAGGGACCGGACCTTCGGCACGTACTGGGTCGCGCAGTCGCTCTCGGCGGCGGGTGACTCGTTCGCCTACCTGGCGGTGCCGCTGCTGGTGCTCCAGGCGACCGGGTCGGTGGCGCAGATGGGCCTGCTCACCGCCGTCGCGGGCACGGCGTCAGTCGTCGCCGGGATCTTCGGTGGGGTGCTCGTCGACCGGTACGACCGCCGCACCCTGATGATCGTGGCGGACCTGACCCGGCTGGTGCTCTACGCGGTGGTGCCACTGGCGTGGCTCGCCGGCCCGCAGGTCTGGCTGCTCTTCGTCGTGCTGCCGATCTGCGAGGCAGCCGGCATGCTGTTCCAGGTCGCCGCGGTGACCGCGGTCCGTAACCTCGTCGACTCCGATCGGATCACCGAGGCCAACGGCCGGTTGCAGGCGACGTACGCGGCGGCTGCCGTCCTCGGGCCGCTGCTCGCCGGTGTGGTGGCGGCCCGCTTCGGCCCGGCGACCGCCATCGCCGTCAACGCGGCGAGCTTCGCGCTCTCGGCTGCCGGCCTGTGGTTGATCCGACTGCGCCCGGTTCAGGTGGACGAGGGGGTGGTCCGGCAACGCCCGATGGCTGAGTTCCTTGCCGGGGCGCGGTTCCTCTGGCGGCAGCCCGTGCTGCGCGCGCTGACAGTCCTGTTGTCGGTCTTCATCTTCCTCACCTACGGCTTCGTCGACGTGCTGATCTACCACGTCACGCACGACCTCGGCGGCTCGGAGGGCACCGTCGGCACGGTGCTCGGCCTGGCGGCGTTGGGCACTGTCGCCGGTGCGCTGCTGGTGGCCCCGTTGCGCCGCCGTCGCGGCTTCGGCGCCACCTGGATCGGCGCGCACGCGATCTGCGGTTTCGCCGTGGCGGGGGTCGGCATCGCCAGCACCGTGCCGGCGGTCACCACGCTGACCGCTGTGTACCTGTGTTGTCTCAGCGTCGGCGGGATCTGTTCGATGTCCCTGCGGCAGGAGATCACCCCCGATCACCTGCTGGGCCGGGTGACGTCGGCGTTCTGGAGCACGCACTACGCCCTCGGTCCGGCCGGCGCTGTCGTGCTGACCTGGGCCGCCGGGCGGTACGGGACTCCGACGGTCACGCTGGCGGCGGGCGCGGGATGCCTGCTGGTCGCTGTCGGCGGCCTCTTCACCCCGATCCGCCGTGCCGGTGCGGAGCCGGTCGCCGGGCAGCCCGGACTGCGCCCAGCGCCGGCCGGCGGCTGAGCCCTCCCAGGTCGATCATGGACTTATGGTGGGCGCCTTGTAAACGCATGCCCCTTATGCACACCACCACAAGTCCATGATCGACGCGGGCGGGCGGGCGGGCGCGGGCGCGGCGCGGGCGGGCGCGGGGGTTGTTTTTAGAACTCCTGGTACATCACGTGCAGGCCGACCCGGCCGAGGGTGGGGTGACGGAAGGCGCCCGGCACGGTGCCGACCACCTCGAAGCCCTCCCGCTGGTACAACCGCACCGCCGACCCGTTGCTCTCGGCCACGGCGTTGAACTGCATGCCGGCGTACCCCTGCCGGCGGGCCCAGGTCAGGGCGTCGCGGCACAGCGCGGCGCCCACGCCCCGGCCCCGCGCGTCGGCGGCGACCATGAAGCTGGCGGTGGACACGTGCGCGCCCGGCCCGGGCCTGTTGGTGCCCATCTTCGCGGTGCCGAGCACCCGCTCGCCGTCGACCGCGACGACGGTCCGCGCCGGCGCCGCCTCGACCCACATGCCGTACGACTGCTCGGCGGTCATCGCCGGGTCGTAGACGAAGGTCTCCTGTGACCGGATCACCTCTTCGATGATCGGCCACACCTGCGACCAGTCCTGGTCGACGAACTCCCGAATCAGCACCCGGGGAGGTTAAGCCCCGGACGAGTCCCGGACAACGCGATATCGCGGGGTGCATCCGCGCGGCGTCCCCGGTGCGAAGCATGGGTCGTGACGAGACGTCACGGATCCGGTCGCTTCGACGAAAGGCCCGCTGATGAAGATCGCACGAATCGCCGCCCGGATGGCGGCGGGCGCCGTGGCCACCGCGCTGGCCACCACCGCGGTCGCCGTACCGGCCGCCCAGGCCACCAGCAAGCCCAAGCCGCTCGGTACGACGTCACTCGCCCAGGTGCTCACCAGGGACAAGAGCGGCTTCGACAGCAACTCGCGTGACTTCGACGTCCTGACGGCGGCGGTGCTGGCCGTGCTGGAGGCCAAGCCGAACTCGCCGGTCAAGGTGCTCACCGACGGCACCGTGGCGCTGACCGCGTTCATCCCCACCGACGCCGCCTTCCAGCAGTTGGTCCGCGAGATCACGCAGGCCCGGAAGCTGCCGAGTGAGAGCGCCACCTTCACCGCCGTGGCCGGGCTGGGCATCGACACCGTCGAGTCGGTGCTGCTCTACCACGTGGTCCCGGGCGCCACCATCGACCGCAAGACGGCGGTCCGGGCCGACGGCACGGACCTGACCACAGCGCTCGGCTCGTCCGTCGAGGTCGACGTACGCACCTACCTGTACTTCTTCCGCCAGGTGCGGCTGGTCGACGCCGACACCAACGACCGCGACGCCCGGGTCGTCTCCTACGACGTCAACAAGGGCAA
Source organism: Micromonospora sp. NPDC048947 (assembly GCF_040649495.1). Lineage (NCBI taxonomy): Bacteria > Bacillati > Actinomycetota > Actinomycetes > Micromonosporales > Micromonosporaceae > Micromonospora > Micromonospora sp. NPDC048947. The sequence goes on along the minus strand of NZ_JBEZFO010000001.1, from coordinate 32,452 downwards.
CCGGCAGATCGCGCACGCCGTGGACCGGGTGCTGCGCCCGATCGACCTGCCCTGACCGAGGGCGGGTGGCGTTCGACCACACGGTGGACGCCACCCGCGCCGGGCCGTCAGCCCGAGGCGAGCGCGGCGAGCTCCTCGTCGAGCAGGGCCGCCAGTCGGGCGTACCGCCCGGGATGGCTGTGCGCGGTCATCGCGCGGCTGGGCATCTCCACAGTCATCAGCAGGTAGAGGTGCAACCGGTAGAGGCCGAGCCGGCGGCGTGCCGAAGCGTTCAGCACCAACGGTTCGGGTGTGCTGGCCTGGTAGCCGCGCAGCACTGGGTGCTCCGGCTCGTCCTCGACACGTCGGAAGAGCAGCGGCGAGACCAGATCCAGCAGTGGGTCGCCGTAGAGGAACCGCTCGCCGTCCACCAGGCCGCGCAGCCGTAACCGGCCGTCGCCGTCGGGTGCCGCCAGCAGGTTGCCGTCCCAGCAGTCGAAGTGCAGCAGCGCCGGTCGACGCACCTCGTCGAGCACGTCGGCGTGCCGCCCCACCAGCGCGCGCAGATATTCCGAGGTCACCGGCAGTTGGACGTCCCAGTCGACCGCGTCGGCCAGGAGCTCGTCGAGCATCGACGTGAACGCCGCCCGCCAGGTCGGCCCGGAGGCCCGGTCGTCGTCGTACCCGAAACGCTCGCCGGTGATCTGGTGCACCGCGGCGAGAGCCACCCCGAGGTCGTAGCGCGCCGGGCCGTCGTCGACCACGACACCGGCCTCGGCCAGGTCGGCCAGCGACCGGCCGGGCAGCATCGCGGTGAACAACCACTCGCCGTACGCCGGGTCGGCGCCGCGCCGGAGCACCGGGGGGACGGGCACCTGCGGCGCCCGCTGCGCGACGAGCCGAAAATACCGCTCCTCGGCGGCGCAGAGCCCGCGCTCGTAGCGCAGCAGCGGCGTTCCGGCCGCCGGGGCCAGCTTCAGCACCACCCGACGGTCGTCGTCGAGCAGCACCCACCAGACAGTCGCGTACCCGCCGCCGGCCAGCGGACCGGCGTCCCGGACCCGGGTGTGTGGCCCGAACGACGCACCGACCAGGTACGCCACGTCGGCGCGCGTGAGGGGCCGCTGGGTCGGGCTGACAGTGGTCACGACGTGCTGTCACCTCGCCGTGCGCGGGGCGCGGAACCCGCCGTGGCGCGTGTGGATCGGGGAACGGGACCGGCGGTGTCGCGGCGGACCAGCTCGGCGGGGAGCACCTCGACCCGGGGAGTCGGTGCTCCGACCCCGAGCACCAGGGACATCGCCCGCACTCCCATGTCGACCAGGGGCAGTCGCACTGTGGTCAACGCCGGTGTCACGTCCCGGGCGATCGGCATGTCGTCGAAACCCAGCACCGAGATCTGCTGCGGCACTGCCAACCCACGTGCGCGCAGGGTGGCGAGCGCGCCGATGGCCATCGAGTCGTTGAGCGCCACGATCGCGGTCAGTTCCGGGTCGGCGTCGAGCAGTCGGGCGGTGGCCTCCGCGCCACCGTCGCGGTCGAACTCCGCGTACCGGATGCGCGATTCGGGAAGCTCGCGGCCCTGCTCGGTGAGGGCCTGCCGGAGGCCGGCGAGCCGGTCGGTGGTGGTGGTCAGGATGCGCGGGCCGGCGACCACGCCGATCGCCCGGTGCCCCAGACCGCACAGCTCCCGCCCGGCGAGGTAGCCGCCGGTCCGGTTGTCCGGCATCACCGCGTCGCCGGAGTGCTCGTGTCGGCCGATCACCGCCACCCGCCCGCCGGTGGCCTCGTACGCGGCGAGCTTCTCGTTGAGTTGCCGGGTGAACGCCTCGTCGTGGTAGCCCGAGCCGGCCAGGATGAGCGCCGCCACCTGGTGGCCGCGCAGCAGCTCCACGTATTCCAACTCGCGGTCCGGGTCCCGGTAGCTGTTGCAGATCATCAGCAGCCGGCCCTGGTCGGTGGCGACCCGTTGCAGCCCTCGGGTGATCTCGGCGAAGTACGGGTCGGAGACGTCGTGCACGATCACGCCGACAGCGCTGCGGTGCGAGCGGGCCAGCAGTTGGGCGTGCGCGTTCGGCACGTACTGCAACTCGGCGACGGCGGCGAGCACCCGTTCGCGCAGCTCGTCGGTGACCGGCTTGCTGCTGCCGTTGATGACGCGGGAGGCGGTGGCGGGCGAGACGCCCGCTCGGCGGGCCACATCGGACAGGGTCGCCATGGCCCACCCCCTCGATCTGTTGACGACGTTTCGTCGCTCCGGCTAGCGTCACCGTACCGCAGAGAAAGCCCTTTCCCGCAGGGAGGCCCGGCCGTGTCCGATCGCTTCGCGGTACTTCAACTCGACGACCTGCCCGCCCGGCGCTGCTCGTGTGGAACCACCCGCCGCGGTTTCATCGCGGAGAGCGAGGGCCAGGCCAGCGTGCATCTGCTCCAGGTGCAGGACGCGGTGACCCACCACCACCGGATCGCCACCGAGTACTACGTCGTGCTCGCCGGTGAGGGCGAGATCGAGCTGGACGGCGTCCGTCACCCCGCTCGGCCGATGTCCGCTTTTCTGATCAAGCCGGGCTGCCGGCACCGGGCCATCGGCGATCTGACAGTGCTGCTGGTGTCCCTGCCGGCGGCTGACGACACCGACGAGTACTTCGATGCGTGATCGGCCGGCACCGCTGCCCGGCGGGGTCGGGGTGTCCCGGCTGCGCGTCTACGACACGGTGGCCCCGGACGGCCTGGTCGGCGGCACCCCGCACGTGCACCTGTGCTGCACCGAGGGGTACGTGGTGACCGACGGCGAGGGCGTAGTGCAGACCCTGACCATGGCCGGCTGTCGGGAGACGCCGCTGCGGCCGGGGGTGGTGGTCTGGTTCGAGCCGGGCACGGTGCATCGCCTGGTCAACGGGGGCGGGCTGAGCATCGTGGTGCTGATGCAGAACAGCGGCCTGCCCGAGGCGGGCGACGCGGTGCTGACCTTCCCATCCGAGGTGTTGGCCGACCCGGCCGCGTACGCCGCGGCGGCGGCGTTGCCCGACGGGGGAGCGCCGGGCGCGGACGTGCGCGCCGCGTACCGCCGTCGGGATCTGGCGGTGACCGGCTTCCAGGCGCTGCGCTCCGGTGGTCCGGCGGCGCTGGCCGCGTTCCACGCCCACGCGATCGCCCTTCGCCAGCCGTTGCTGACGCGGTGGCGGCAGCGGTGGGAGGCCGGCGCGGGACGCGCCGCCGCCGACACCGCCGCGCAGCTCGACGCCCTGGAGCGGGGGGAGCCCGGGTACCTGGGCGACGCCGGCGTGTACGCGGTGAACGAGCCGCTCGAGCGGGGCCGGTTGGGTATGTGCGGCCTCCTCGACATCTATCCGGCGGTCGGCTGACAGTCCCTTCGGGACTGCTGTCGGGCGGCTGCCAGGCATCGGTGGAAACAGATCGAGGAAAGGCCTTGCCCGGCGTGAGGGGGCCGCCTACGCTCCAGGAAAGCGTTTGCCTGATCCGTCGACCGGCCCCGCTGAATGGGCGTCGTGCCGGGCCCCGAGGAGGTTCCGCGTGACCGAGAACTCTTTGGACACGGCGGGCCGGCAGGCCGCCGCCGACCAGGCCGGTGGTGCGCGAGCAACCACTGCCGGGCCCGGCGGTGTCGGTGCGGACGGCCTCGACGGCACACCTTCGTCCACTGTGGTGAAGCCGCCGACCGGCGGCGGGCGTCCGCCACGTCCGACGCTCGGTCGACGGGCGGTGACCTTCGCCGACTCGCTCTGGCGCCCGGCGTTGGTGCTCGCGGTCTTCTTCGCCGCCTGGTGGTTCGTGGCGGCCCGCGAGTACGTCCCGAACTACCTGGTGCCCACCCCGGGCCAGGTCTGGGAGACGATGACCACCCAGTGGTCCGAGCTGGCCCGGCACACAGTGGTGACCCTCTACGAGACGGTGCTGGGCTTCGTGCTGGCCGCCGCGTTGGGTCTGGTCACAGCTGTCGCCATCGCCTACTCCCGCACCCTGGACAAGGCGCTCTACCCGATCGTCCTGTTCGCACAGGTCATCCCGAAGATCGCCATCGCGCCACTGCTGGTGGTCTGGTTCGGCCTCGGCCTCACCCCGAAGATCATCCTGGCCGTGCTCATCGCGTTCTTCCCGGTGGTCATCTCCGGCGTGGCCGGGCTGCGCTCCACCGACCCGGAGCTGCTCGACCTCGCCGCCACGATGGGCGCCGGGCCGTGGCGCACCTTCCGCAAGATCCGCTTCCCGAACGCGTTGCCGCACCTGATGGCCGGCCTGAAGGTGGCCGTCACCCTCGCCGTGGTCGGTGCCGTGGTCGGTGAGTTCGTCGGCGCCAGCGAAGGGCTCGGCTACGTCCTGTTGCTGGCAAACGGCAACCTCGACGCCCCACTGCTGTTCGCCGACCTGATCCTGATGTCGGCCATCGGCATCGTCCTGTTCGTCCTGGTCGAGATCGCCGAGGCACTGCTCATTCCGTGGCACGCCAGCCGCCGGGCCGGCGTGTCCCTCACCACCTCCTGACCGACCCCATCACGGAGGCACCGATGAAACGCACCGCCACCACCATCCTGGCCACCGCCGCCCTGCTCCTCGCCGCCACCGGCTGCGGCGGGGACGATCCCGCCGGCAGCACCAACGCCGACGGCAGCAAGCAGGTCACCCTCACCCTCAACTGGGTGCCCTACGGCGAGCACGCGCCCTTCTACTACGGCCTGCAGAAGGGCTACTACTCCGCCGAGGGCATCGACCTGAAGATCCTGCCCGGCAACGGCTCGGGCAACACCGTCAAGCAGGTCGCCCAGAAGCAGACCGACTTCGGGTGGGCGGACAGCCCGGTGCTGCTGAAGTCGGTGGCCAGCGGCATGCCGGTGCGCAGCCTCGGCGCGTACCTGGAGAAGGGACCCTCCTCTGTGGAGTTCTTCACGGAGGAGAACATCAAGACCCCGGCCGACCTCAAGGGCAAGACCGTCGGCGGCACCCCCGGCGACGCCCTCTACGCGACCTTCCCGGCCTGGCTGGAGAAGAACGGCCTCAAGAAGGACGACGTCAAGGTGGTCAACGTCGACGCCGCCGGCAAGATCGCCGCCCTGGCCGAGGGCAAGGTCGACGCCATCATGGGCTTCTTCCACGACCAGGCGCCCACCATCGAGAGCAAGACCGGCAAGAAGGTCGACGTGCTGCTCTTCGCCGACTACGGAATGAACCTGCTCGGCACCGGCCTGATCGCCAACACCCAGACCCTGCAGAAGGACCCGGAGCTGGTCCGCAAGTTCGTCCGGGCCACCCAGAAGTCCTGGGCCGACGCCGCCCGGGACCCGGCCGGCGCGGTGAGCGCGATGACGGCCCTGGCCGAGAACGAGCCGGCGCCCGAGGTGCTCACCAAGCAGCTCACGCTCAACATGCCACTGATCGGCGCGGACGGCCCGCCCGGGGTGAACACCGAGGCCCAGTGGACCGAGACCATCGACCTGATGTCCCGCTACGCCGAGCTGAAGGACCCGGGAGCGCCCAACGCGTACTGGGACTCCTCCTACGCGGCGCAGGGGTGACCCGGTGACCGCCGCGCCGGCACCCACCGGCACCGCCATCGGGATGTCCGGGCTGACAGTCCGGTTCACCACCCGACGGTCGCAGACCACAGCGTTGGACGACGTGTCGCTGGACATCGAGCCGGGCGAGTTCGTCACGATCGTCGGCCCGTCCGGCTGCGGCAAGTCCACCCTCCTGAAGATCGTCGCGGGGCTGGTCAAGCCGACCAGCGGTGACGTGTCGCTGCTGGAGCGCCCGGTGCGCGGCCCGCAGAAGGAGATCGGCTTCGTCTTCCAGAAGGCGGCCCTGCTGGAGTGGCGCGGTGCCCGAGCCAACATCCTGCTCCAGGCCGAGATGCGCGGCATGGACCGGGCGCAGGCGGCCCGCCGCGCCGACGAGCTGATCGAGATGACCGGCCTGACCGGCTTCGAGAAGGCGTTGCCACACGAGCTGTCCGGCGGCATGCAGCAACGGGTGGCGCTCTGCCGCGCGCTGCTGCACTCACCGCCGGTGCTGCTGATGGACGAACCGTTCGGCGCCCTGGACGCGCTGACCCGCGAGCAGATGAACGCCGAACTGCACCGGATCTGGCGGGAGACCGGGACCACCGTGGTGCTGGTCACCCACTCCATCGCCGAGGCGGTCTTCCTCGGCACCCGGGTCGTGGTGATGAGTCCCCGGCCCGGCCGGATCATCCGCACCTTCCCGGTCGAGCTGCCGGCGCACCGCGACTACGCGCAGGTGATGTCGGATCCCCGCTTCGACCGGCTCGCCACCGACCTGCGTGGGTTGCTCGGCAGCGCGGCCGCCAACCACTGAGCGCGGATCGGCACGACCAGCACGACGGAAGGAACACCATGACCCGCAGGTCGATCGGCATCATCGTCAACGGCGTGACCGGACGGATGGGCTACCGGCAGCACCTCGTCCGGTCGCTGCTGGCCATCCGCGAATCCGGTGGTGTGGCGTTGGCCGACGGCACCACCATCTGGCCGGAACCAGTCCTGGTCGGGCGCAACGAGACGAAGCTCCGGGAGCTCGCCGAGCGGCACGGGCTGACCGACTGGACCACCGACCTGACCTCGGCGCTGGCCCGCGACGACGTCGAGATCTACTTCGACGCGCAGGTCACCCAGCAACGGGAGAAGGCGATCCGGCAGGCTATCGAGGCCGGCAAGCACATCTACACGGAGAAGCCCCTCGCCGAGGACACCGCGGCGGCCCTCGACCTGGCCCGGGCAGCGGACGCGGCCGGCGTCCGCACCGGTGTCGTGCAGGACAAGCTCTTCCTGCCCGGTCTGCGCAAACTCAAGCGCCTCATCGACGGCGGCTTCTTCGGCCGGATCCTCTCGGTGCGCGGTGAGTTCGGCTACTGGGTCTTCGAGGGCGACTGGCAGCCCGCTCAGCGCCCGTCGTGGAACTACCGGACCGAGGACGGCGGCGGCATCGTGGTCGACATGTTCCCGCACTGGCACTACGTGCTGGAGGAGCTGTTCGGCCGGGTCACCGCCGTGTCCTGCGTGACCGCCACCCACGTGCCCGAACGGGTCGACGAGGCGGGTCGCCCGTATGCCGCCACCGCCGACGACGCCGCGTACGCCACCTTCGAACTCGACGGCGGCGTGATCGCGCAGATCAACTCCTCCTGGGCGGTGCGGGTGTACCGCGACGAGCTGGTGGAGTTCCAGGTCGACGGCACGGAGGGCAGCGCGATCGCCGGCCTGCGCAACTGCCGGGTGCAGCACCGGGCCCTCACCCCGAAGCCGGTGTGGAACCCGGACCTGCCGGCCACCGAGGACTTCCGCGCCCAGTGGGCCGAGGTGCCCGACAACGAGGAGTTCGACAACGGCTTCAAGGTGCAGTGGGAGGCGTACCTGCGGCACGTGGTGGCCGGCGAGCCGTTCCGGTGGGACTTCCTGGCCGGCGCGCGCGGCGTGCAGCTCGCCGAGCTGGGGCTGCGCTCCGCCCGCGAGGGCGGTCGCATCGAGGTGCCGGAGCTGCGCTCATGAGCGCCGAGGTGGTGCTGCCCGGTGGACGGCGGCACCGGTTCGCCGGGGGTGGCGGCTTCGCCCACCCGGCCGCGCCGGCGACCAGCCGGATCGCGTACGCCGCCGCGCACGTGGTCGCCGATCCGGGCGCGGAGAACGTGCCGGGTGCCCCGGCTGCGGTGGACTGGGACACCACCCTCGCCTTCCGTCGGCATCTCTGGTCGTACGGGCTGGGGGTCGCCGAGGCCATGGACACCGCCCAGCGGGGGATGGGGCTGGACTATCCGGCCACCCGGGAGCTGATCCGGCGCAGCGCCGCCGAGGCCCGCGCGGTCGACGGGCGGATCGTCGCCGGGGTCGGCACCGACCAACTGCCGGTCGGCCCGGCCACCCTGGCGGCGGTCACCGCCGCGTACGCCGAGCAGCTCGACGACGTCCGCGCCGCCGGAGCCCGGCCGGTGTTGATGTGCAGCCGGCACCTGGCCGCCGCCGCGCGCGGCCCGGAGGACTACCTGCGGGTGTACGACGAGCTGCTGGGCGTCGCCGACGAACCGGTGGTGCTGCACTGGCTGGGTCCGATGTTCGACCCGGCGCTGACCGGCTACTGGGGTGCTGTCGACCTGGACCTGGCCGCCGACACGGTGATCGAGCTGATCAAGGCGCACCAGTCCACTGTGGATGGCATCAAGGTGTCGCTGTTGGACGCCGACCGGGAGATCGCTCTGCGCCGTCGCCTGCCGGCCGGGGTACGCCTCTACACCGGTGACGACTTCCACTACCCGGAGCTGATCCGGGGTGACGAGGTGGGTCACTCCGACGCGCTGCTCGGGGTGTTCGCCGCCATCGCGCCGGCCGCCGCCGCGGCGCTGGCCGCCCTGGACCGGGGGGACCTGACGGCGTACGACGAGATCTTCGGGCCCACCGTGCCGCTGGCCCGGCACCTGTTCGCGGCGCCGACCTGGCACTACAAGACGGGGATCGTGTTCCTGGCCTGGCTGGCCGGGCACCAGGACCATTTCACGATGGTCGGTGGCGCGCAGTCCGGCCGGTCACCGGCACACCTGGCCACGCTGCTCACCCTGGCCGACGCGGCAGGGCTGCTGCCCGACGCCGACCTGGCCGCCGCCCGCGCCCGAGCCTTCTTCACGGTGGCGGGGGTGGAGCAGTGAGCCTCGCGCGGTTCTCGTTCAACCAGGCGACCGCCCAGCGCTGGCCGTTGCCCGATGTGGTGGCCGGGTGCGTTGCGGCCGGTGTACCGGGCGTCGGCCTGTGGCGGGAACCGGTGGCCGAGTACGGGTTGGCCCGCTCGGCGAAGCTGGTCCGCGACGCCGGCCTCGCCGTCACGTCGCTGTGCCGGGGCGGGTTCTTCTCCACGAACGATTGGCGCGCGGAGAACCTGCTGGCCATCGAGGAGGCGGCTGCCCTCGGCGCCCCGGAGTTGGTCCTGGTCTCCGGTGGGCTGCCGGCCGGCAGCCGGGACATCGACGGCGCGCGGCGTCACGTCGCCGACGCGATCGGCGAGCTTGCCCCGCACGCCGAGGCCGCCGGGGTACGGCTGGCCATCGAGCCGCTGCACCCGATGTTCGCCGCCGACCGGTGTGTGATCGCCACCCTGGGCCAGGCGCTGGACATCGCCGAGCGCTTCGACCCGGCGGTGGTCGGCGTGGTCGTCGACGCGTACCACATCTGGTGGGACGACACGGTGTACGCGCAGATCGCGCGGGCCGCCGCCCGGATCGCCGCGTTCCAGGTCTGCGACTGGGTGACCCCGCTGCCGGAGGGGGTGCTGCTCGGCCGGGCGTTGCCCGGTGACGGCTGCATCGAGCTGCGTCGGCTGCGCGAGGCGGTGGACGCGGCCGGCTACGTCGGCCCGATCGAGGTGGAGGTCTTCTCCGCCGAGGTGTGGGCGCGTCCGGGCGCGGAGGTGCTCGACGCGGCGATCGCCGGCTACCTGCGCCACGTTGCCTGACAGCCCGGAACGGCGGTGGCCGGCGGCGGTCGGCGCCTGGCTGGGCATCGGCACCGCACCCGCCACACTGGTGCTCGGCGCGGCGATGGCCGCCCGACACGGCGGCGCGGTGCCGGTGGCCGGGCTGCTGGTCGGCGGGGCGCTGATGGGGGCCCTGCTCTGGGGGCAGGGTCGGATCGGGCTGCGCCGACCGCTCGGCGACGGCGGGACGTTGACAGCGGTGCTGCCCGCGTACCTGGGGGACACCTCGCGGTTGCTGCTGGCGGCGGTGCTGGCCGTGTCGATGGTCGGTTGGAACGGGTTCAACGTCGGGCTTGGCGGGGCCTCGCTGGCCGCGCTGACCCACCTGCCGGGCTGGACCGGGCCGGTGCTGCTGGAGGTGGCCGTCCTCGCCGTCTCCTGGGCGCCGGCCCGGCTCGGCAACCGGGTCGCTGTGGTCACCACGCTCAGCGCGGTGGTGCTGGTCGGCTGGTGCCTGACGGTGCTTCCACCACCCGGCGCGCCGGTCCGCCTCGCCGGCGGCGGGCTCGCCGACGCCGCCGCGCTGATCGGGTACGCGGCCGTGTTCGCGTTGCGCGCACCGGACTTCAGCGTGGGCCTTTCCCGAAGGCGGGACCTGGCCTGGTGCGTGGGGCTGCTGATCGGGCCGGCGTTGCTCGGGGTGCTCGCCGGGGCCGGCCTGTGGCTGCGGACCGGCTCGGCCGACGTGGTCGCGCTGCTCGCCACCGGCACGGGGCTGGCCGCGTACGCGAATCTGTTCGTCGCGGTGGCGGTCTTCGCGGCGGCGTTGACCACCACGTACTCCGGTTCCCTGGCGTTGCGTGGCCTGGCTCCCCGCCTGCCGGCGCGGGCGGCGATGCTGCTCGTCGCGGTGCTCGGCGGGATGCTGGCGGTGGCGCGGTTCGACCGTCTGGTGCTGCCCTGGCTGACTCTGCTGGCCGCCGCGTTGCCGGTGCTGGTGGTGCCGATGGCGGTGGAAGCGGCGGCCCGTCGGCGCGGTCGTGTCCCGCGTACCGTGCCCGCCTGGTGCTGGATGCCGCCGGCGCTGCTCGCGGTCGCCTGCACGCTCGCCGGGGTGGGTGTCGCCCCGCTGCTCGGGCTGGCCCTGGCCGCGGCGTGCACTGTGCTGTGGCGCCGACGAGGAGGCGCGGGCCAGTTGGTTGCTGGCGGCTAGCGGGTGGCGTGCGGGCCGTGGTCGCTGACCTGGGCATCGAACCAGTGGTGCAGGGCATCGCGGAGCCCCGCGTCGTCAGTGGCGTAGGTGGCGCGTGCGCCGTCGGGAACGGCTTCGTACCTGATGGTGATCCGCCCGCCGTGTGCCCGAAGCGCTGCCAGACCGGGCATCTCGGTGCCGTGGATGAGGGCCGGGTCGGTGAAGTCACCGCGCCGGAACCGCTCGACCTCGGCGCTCAGATGCTGTTGGACAAGGGTGATCTGGGCGGTGTCCCGGGAGTCGTCCGCGACCACCGTCTGCACGCCGCCGGTGTCGGTCCTGGTGAAGCGGTGTGTGGTGCGCTCCAGGTCGAACGGCATTACCGAAGCGCCTAACTTGGCGACGTCGGCCTGTCGATCCGAGGTGGTCGCTGTCGGTGTCGTCGGTGTGGAGTCGTCGGCGCAGCCGCTGCTGAGCGCGGCGACAGCGAGGGCCGCCAGGAGCAGAGTTCGATGGGGACGAGGGTGGTCAGAACGGTTCACCGGTGGCCTCCGCGAGGGTCTGGAGCGCACGCACCACTGCCGCACGCTGGTCGTCGGGAACGCGATCGAGCAGGGCGGTGAGCCGGGCCCGACGGGCGTCGGCCTGTCGGGTGGCGGCCGTGGTGCCTGCGGCAGTCAGCAGGAGCAGGACGCCGCGCCCGTCACCCTCGGCTGTCTCCCGGTGCACCCAGCCCCGGTTGACCAGGTTGGTGACCAGGCGGCTGACGCTGCTCTTCTCCAGACGCAGCCGGCGAGCCAACTCCACCTGCCGGAGCTGCCCCTCCCGAGCGATTTCCACCATGGCGTGCGCCTCGGACACCGGCAACGGCTGCCCGCAGGGAGTCCGGTCGGGCTGATGGAGGCCGAAGTTGCGGACGAACCGCATCAGTGCCTCCTGCGCCGCGTCGAGCTCACCAGCCTGCATGGTTCGACGGTACAACCAGATGGTTCGGCCGTGCAACCATTGTGGAGAGAACTCACATCGGAGCCCAGCGGGAGACACGGCATGACACCGGAGAGCGACAGTTACGTGGTTCGGCCCGGCCGGGCCAGCGACGCCGTAGAACCAGCCCGCCTGCACGCCTCGGTTCAGCTCCAGGCGGTGACCGGCGGCCAGCCACACCCCGGGATCGCTGCCTGGGTGGAAGACCTGCTGGACGGCCACCCCTCCGTCGTGCCCGACGACTTCCTGGTTGCCGAGGATCCGGCCACCGGCCGCCCGGTGCCAAGTCTGGTGGGGCCGCGGCAGCACTGGAGTCCCTCGGCCATGTGGTCATCGTCCTCCGGACGCCACGACGTCGAGGTTCGCCGTTTTCGATCAAGGTATTGACGGCACGCTACCTACCGCGCGTACGGTGATCTTGCCAGTACCGGCCTTCCGTAACACCGCGCAAATCCTCGGTTAACCGTCGTGGACTTGGGTGGGGGAGCGCTCCCACTGGCGGAGTCGCGATCAATGAAACACCGCTCCACAAGGGAGCAACCGAAAGGAGCCTCGTGGCTACAGGCACGAGCGGAAACAGACTGCGAAGACTGGCGATACCTACGCTGGTCGTCGCCCTGATCACCGGTACCACCGGTGTGGCGGGAACGGCGTTGGCGGCACCCTCGGGGTCGCCGGGTAACGGCAGTGGCGCCGGCTACTTCACCGCCGGGTCAGACCGGAAGGTCACCCTGACCGACGGGGCCGACCGTCGACCCGGCGGCAACAGTGCGGGCACGCCGAAGGCAGCCGTCGACGAGACCGGCTCCGGCATGTACGTCGTCGAACTGGCCGAAGACCCGTTGACCACGTACACCGGTGGGGTGTCCGGTCTGACCCGGACCCGCCCGGCGGCGGGTAACCGGCTGGACGTGACGTCGACGCCGTCGCAGGCGTACCGCCGGCACCTCGACACGCAGCGGGGCGCGGTCGCCGCCGCGGCCGGGATCACTGTCAACGCCGTCTACACCACCGCCTTCAACGGGTTCTCGGCGAAGCTGACCGCCCAGCAGGTGAGCACGTTGCGGGCGGACAAGCGCGTTCGCGCCGTCACCGCCTCGCGGGCCCTCGGCACCCCCTCGGCGCCGCCCACCGCTACCGAGGCGACCGCCGCCAACCCGACGCCCGCCACCGCCAGTGACGCGGAGCGGTCGACGCCCACGGACCGCTCCGGCCGGCCGGCCAAGCCCGGCCCCGGCACCGGCGCGGGCATGGTGATCGGCGTCCTGGACACCGGCATCTGGCCGGAGAGCGCGTCGTTCGCCAAGAAGATGCCCGCTCCCGCGAACTGGCACGGCACCTGCCAGACCGGTGTGGCCTTCGTGGCCGAGCACTGCAACGGCAAGATCGTCGGTGCCCGGTACTTCGCCGACTCGTGGCTCGCCGGCGGCGGCTCGGTGCCCGAGGGTGAGTTCCTGTCCCCCCGCGACGCATCCGGGCACGGCACCCACACCGCCTCCACGGCGGCCGGTCTGCCGATCCCGGACGTCACGATCGACGGTCGCCGCTTCGGTCCTGTCTCCGGGGTGGCACCGGACGCCCAGATCGCCGTCTACAAGGTGCTCTGGGGTGGCATGGGCTACGACGCCGACATCATCGCCGGCATCGACGCGGCCGTCGCCGACGGCGTGCAGGTGCTCAACTTCTCGATCGGCTCGCAGCTCGGCGACTGGGAGGCCAACACCCCCATCGGCATCGCCTTCCTCAACGCCACCCTGTCCGGGGTGTTCGTGGCGGCGTCGGCCGGCAACACCGGCATCGTGAGTGGAGCCATCAGCAACGCGGCGCCCTGGGTGACCACTGTCGGCGCGGCGGTGACCAAGCTCGACGAGGCCACCGCCAAGCTGGGCGACGGCACGAAGCTGGTCGGCGGCTCGTTGGACGCTCTGCCCGGCGGTGGCGCACTGCCGCTGGTCTTCGGTGAACGGGCCGGCTCGCCGGATCTGGGCGCTGTCTACTGCGAGCCTGGCAGCCTCGACCCCGCCAAGATCAAGGGCAAGGTGGTCGCCTGCGCGCTGTCCGACATGTTCGGCTCCGCCGCCGAGATCAAGGCCAAGGGCGGGGCGGCGATGATGGTGTTCGACCCGGTCGGCAACTACCGGATCAACTCCATCTTCAACTTCCCGGTGGTCTACCTGCCGACCGAGAAGCAGGCCGGCACGCTGTTCAACTACCTGATGCGCCACCCCACCGACGCCACCGTCTCGCTGCGCACCGGTGGTGACGGCTCCAGCGTCCCGGGAATACCGAGCGTGGCGGACTTCTCCTCCACCGGCCCGGACAAGGTGACCCTCGGCGTCTTCAAGCCGGACCTTGTCGCGCCCGGGTCGAACATCATCGCCGCTGTCTCACCGGTGGGCAACTTCGGGCGACAGTACGACGCGTACTCCGGCACCTCGATGGCCTCGCCGTACGTGGCCGGGGCCGCGGCGGTCCTGCGCGCCGCGCACCCGGACTGGTCGCCCGGCGCGGTCGCCTCCGCGCTGCGCACCACAGCCACCGACACCATCGGCACCAGCAGCCCCCTGGAGCAGGGCAGCGGCTTCATCAATCTGCCCCGGGCCACCGACCCGGGACTGGTCATCGAGCCCACGGCCGCCGAGCTGATCGAGTTCGGCGAGACGACCGAACCCGACGGCAAGGCACTCAACCTGCCGGCCATCTCGTTGCGCGAGTACGACGGGACCCGGCCGGTGACCATCACCCGCACCCTGACCAATGTGGGCAAGGCGCGCGAGACCTACCGTTCGTCGGTGTCCGGCCTGCCCGGCATGAAGGTCACCGTGTCGCCGGCATCGGTGACCCTGGCGCCCGGAAAGTCCGCGACGGTCACCATCACGCTGCGTCGGGGCAGCGCGCCCTGGGACCGGTACGTGACCGGGTCGATCACCTGGCAGGGTAAGGCGCACAGCGCCCGGATCCCGGTCGCCGCCCGTCCGTGGGGCATCTCGGCCCGGCCGTACGCGGACGACGGGGAGGAGTTCGCCCGGATGAGCAACGGCGCCTTCGGCATGGTCCAGCCGGGCTTCACCGGCCCGCTCACCGGTCGCAGCACCGGTTACACCCCGATGCGGCGCACGTCGTACTCGATGCCGGCCGGCGTCTACGGGGGCGTGTTCGACCCGAGCGCCACCGGAGTGAAGAAGGTCGACTTCACGGTGCCGGCGAACACCGCCGGCATCGTCGTCGAGGCCAACACCGCTGATCCGAACACGAACCTCGATCTGTACCTGTACAAGGGCGACACCCTCGTCTACAGCAGTGACAGGTACTGGACCAGCGCCGAGCAGGCGTACAAGTTCCTGCCCGAGCCGGGGCGCTACACCGCGTACGTGTTCGCACAGTACCCCGGTGGTCCCGTCGTCGACTTCGAGCTGGGCCACGCCATCATCGGTCGCAACGCCACGTATTCGGGTGCCACCCTCACCTTGCCCTCCACCTCGGAGCGCGGTCAGGGCTTCAACTTCACGCTGAAGCCGAACAAGCCGCTGGCCGAGGGCGACTTCTGGGCGTACACCGAATACCGCACCAACGGCACTGTGGTCCCCGGCAACCTCGTCTACACCCAACAGAGTTCCTGGCAGTAACCGTTCAACCGAACTGTGGGGCGGTGCCGAGCGCGCCGTCCCACAGTTCGCCGCGATCTCCGCGCCGGGACCGCTGCTCGCGCCGGTGACCGGAGCGCGCTTGCCAGCAAACTGCAGATCCATGATCTTCCCCCGTCACGTGGGAAACGCCGCGCCGGTGCTCGGCGCGCTCCACCCGCGTCGCACGGTAGATCTTGGACAGTTTCCGTTACGTGAGAACGGAAACTGTCCAAGATCTACGTTGCAGGCTTCGATCAGCGGGCCGACGACCCTAACGTCGTCCGGTGCGTGACGGCGCTGTTGTCGCCGCGCCGTCCCCGGCAACAGTCGCAGCTCGCGTGCCCCGGTGCTGCAGGACGGTCTGGCCAACCGAGTCGACCGGCTGAACGAGCAACCAACGGTCGTGGACCCACGCCCGAAGGCGCGCGTCTGCGAGGGCCCACCAGCCCGCTGAGGTCACGCCTCAGGGCAGCGGGTACGCGGTGAGACGGTCGGCGAGTTGCTTCGGGTGGCTGAGCGGAACCGTGTGGCCGCCGTCGATCTCGTCCGGGACGACGCCGAGTCGGTCGGCGGCAACCCGGCGCTGGAAGTCCGCCGGGAAGAACCGGTCCTCGCGTGCGAGGAGCACCGTCGTCGGCACGTCCGGCCAGGCGTCCAGGGGCCACGGCTCGTCGCCCTCCGCGCTGACCTGGGCCCGGTTGTGTGCCGCTGCCTCCGCGATGATCTCGGCCGGGACACCGTTGTAGAACTGCTGCTCCTCACTGAGCCCTTCGGCGCTGCGGTAACCGGTGTTGGCCCACCAGTCACCGGGCCGCTCACCGGGCATGGGGATCATCGGTGTGAGCAGGACGAGCAGCCGCACCGGCAGCTTGTCGGCAATGAGCGGCGCGGTGAACGCACCGTACGAGTGCCCGACGACCACGAGGTCGCTCCGATCGCCGATCGCGTCGACGACGGTCCGGCAGAACTCGGCGAACCCCGCGGAGCTGTCCTCGATCGGCAGTTCCGGTACCACCACGTCGTGGCCCCGGCTGGTCAGCTCGGGGACAAGGAGATGCCAGTCCCAGGCGCTGCCCCCACCGCCGTGGATCAGAACGAAAGTCGCCATGCCTCGTAGCCTCACACACAGGTCCGACACGCGCCCTCCGTCGGTGACGATGCAATGGATACGGGCGAGGAAAGCGCTTCGGGACAGTCAGATCGAGGCTGAGGTCAGTAGGGTGCCGTCGTTGGGGAACCAGCCACCTCCGGAGGTAGGTCTCGGCGTGGCTCAGGTGACATCTACCGATCGCGAAGGAAGCCCGGCATGAGCAGCCCACGTGAAACTTTCCTCCGACTGGTGAACGGTGTCTGCGACGGTCCGTACGACGACCTGGCCGACCTGTACGCCGAACAGACCCATGTCACGCATCCGTTCCACCCGCTCAACCCGCCGCCGCTGCGGAGCCGCAACGAGCTGCACGAGCACTTCACCTCGCCGCCTCCGGTCGCCCGGTCGCTGGTCCGTAAGCCGGTCGACGTGACAGTTCATGAGACTGTGGACCCGGAGGTGATTGTCGCCGAGTTCGCCTATCAGGGGCGGGTTGCCGAGACTGGCGAGGCGTTCACGGTGCCCTGCGTCTTCGTGATGCGTATCCGCGACGGGCTCATCATCGAGTCCAGGGATTACATCGACCCCATCGCCAGCGCGCGGGCCTGGGGTCAACTCGACAGTCTCCTGACCGCACTGCGTCCGCAAGACGCACCCATCGAGGGCGTGACCGGACCTTGATTCGCGCCCGACCCTCCGCTTGGTGGCACCGGCGGGCGGGACGCTCCCGCCCGCCGGCGACCGGGGGTCAGGTGACAGTGATGGTCAGGTTGAGCGAGCGGGTCTCCCCGCTGGTGTAGGTGACAGTCACCCGGGCGGTGAAGGTCCCCTTGCGGGGATAGGCATGGGTGGTCGACCGCAGCGTCGCCCCGTGTGTGATGGCGCTGTTGTCGCCGAAGTCCCACGCGTAGTCGGTGATGCTCTGCCCGGACGGCGCCGTCGCCGTGGCGGTGAGCGTGGTGGTCAGCGGCGCGGCGCCGCCGGTCGGGCTGGCGCCCAGGGACAACGTCCCGCCCGGCTCCTGTTTGACCCCGGCACCGTTGAACCGCAGCCAGTCCAGGGCCATCAGGTCCGGTGTGCCACCGACCTGGGCGGCGTTGACGAACTTCGCGTACAGGGTGGTCGTGCCGGTGGGCTTGTTGGTCAACGTGACGGTGGGGGAAACCAGGTTGTCCCATCCGCCGGTGGAGCCGATGGTGGCAGTGCCGATCAGCGTGCCGGTGGGCGAGCCGGTGCGCAGTTCGATGGTGCCGCCGAGCCCGCCGTTGGTCACCCCGAGCGTCACCGAGCCGACGTTGCGCAGGTCCGCCGGCCCGAACGCCACCCAGTCGTTGTGGTCGACCTCGCCGAGCCGCTTGCCGGCGCGGGCGGTGGCCCGGTCGTTGACAGTGACGCCGGACTGGGCGCTGAAGTGCTCGGCCTCCTTGCTCTTGGGCTGCAACTGGACGCGGGTCGAGCCGGTCAGTGCCGGTGCGCCGGCCGCGCCGCCGTCGGTGTACTGCGCGGTGACCAGCGTGTAGAGGTTCTGCCCCGGCCCGTGGCCGTCACCGGCGTCCGCCTCGGTGGCGAGCAGACCGGAGCAGCCGGTGTAGACGTCCAGCGGGTGGGCGTGCGAGTCGTGGCCCAGCTGCGTCTGCACTGTCACCTTGGCGCAGTCGATGCTGGTCTCCTCCGGGTCGGTGACCGTCACCGTGTACGGGATCTTGTCACCGAAGTCGAAGAACCCGCCGTCGGGAACGGTGATGGTCACCGTCGGTCGGGTGTTACCGACCACCACGTCGGTGATAGCGGTGGCGGTCAACCCGTTGCCGCTGTTGCGCACGGTCAGCCGGGCGGTGTGCTTCCCGGCCGTCGAGTAGGTGTGGCTCGGGTTGGCGGCGGTCGAGTCGGTGCTGCCGTCGTTTGTGAAGTCCCAGGCGTAGCTGAGCGTCGACCCGTCACCGGCGGACGACCCGGCCGAGGAGAACGTCACAGCGAGCGGCGTACGTCCGCTGTCCGGGGTGGCGGCGACCTTCGCGGTCGGTGGCCGCCCGTTGGCGACGTAGTCGATCCGGTAGATGCCCGCGCCGGCGTTGCTGCCGCCGCGACCGCTGCCGGTGCCTTCGCCGAAGTCGATGACGTAGAGCGAACCGTCAGGGCCGAACTCCGCCTCGAAGGGCTGGATCCAGCTCATGTTGTCGAAGATCGCGTTGATCGACTGGAGGTCACCCACCGCGGTCGGGCCGAAGCGCGCGTTGCTGAAGGTCTGCGCCGTCTTGTGGATCGACAGCGTCTTGAACCACCTGCGGGTCAGCTCATAGGTGATCCACTTGCCCTCGAAGTACTCGGGGAACTTCGTCGTGCGGGTGTTGGCCGGGTCGTAGTCGTAGACCGGGCCGCTCATCGGCCCGCCACCGCCGGTGCCCAGCTCGGGGAACTGGGTGGAGGCGGAGTACCCGTACCAGACCAGCGCGGACTTCGCCGCCGGCAGGTTGGTCAGGCCGGTGTTGTTTGGTGAGTTGTTCACCGGTGCGGCGCAGTTGAACTTCGCCCCCGAGGTGTTGGTGGCGAAGTTGTAGTCGTTGAACGGGATGTTGTTGCCCACGCAGTACGGCCATCCGAAGTTGCCGGCGCCGGTGATCCGGTTGAACTCGACAGTCCCCTCCGGACCACGGTTGGGGTCGGCGGCGCGGGCGTCCGGACCGTAGTCGGCCACCAGCACCGCGTTGGTCTGCGGTTCGATGGTGATCCGGAACGGGTTGCGCATGCCCATCGCGTAGATCTCCGGCCGGGTCCTCGCGGTGCCGGCCGGGAAGAGGTTGCCGCTGGGCACTGTGTACGTACCGTCGGATTGTGGGGTGATCCGCAGGATCTTGCCGCGCAGGTCGTTGGTGTTGCCGGCGGTGCCCTGGGCGTCCCAGGCGGCGCGGCCGGCGCGTTCGTCGACAGGGGTGTAGCCGCTGGAGGCGAACGGGTCGGTGTTGTCACCGATCGCGGCGTAGAGCCGTCCGGTGGCGTCCATGGCGAGCGACCCGCCCATGTGCGAGTTGGCCCGGCCCTCGCCCCGGTAGGTGGGGATGGCCAGCAGGCGTTTCTCCGAGGAGAGCGCGACGCTGTTGTTGGCGACGGTGAACCGGGACAGGTTGAGCTGTTTGAGGGTCTTGTCCGACCAGAGCAGGTAGATCCAGCCGTTGCTGGCGAAGTTGCGGTCCAGGGTCATCCCGAGCAGCCCGTCGGACTGGTCGGTCATCGCCGAGGTGTACGCGAAGTCGAGCAGCGTGGTGACCTGCAGGGTGTCGGAGTTGACCACCTTCAGTGCGCCGGTGCGTTGGATGTAGTAGACCTTCCGGTCCGGGCCGACGGCCAGTTCGAAGGGGTCGGCCAGGTTCTCGGTGACCAGCCCCACCCGTTCGAAGTTGCTGGTCCTGGTGGCCGAGCAGTCACCGGCGACCGCGCCGGCCGCCCACTCGATGCCGTAGCGCAGATGCTCCAGGAAGGTCGGGCTGCTGAACTGGGAACTGGCGTGCCCGCCGGCGGTGAACCAGGACCGCCCGCCGTCGTAACGCTGACACCAGGAGTACGCGTGGTCGACGCCCTCGTCCAGGCCGTTGATCCCGTCGCGGACCTTGATCTGGGCGAGGGTGTGCACGTTGCCGGTCGGGTTGGTCCGCCAGTTGTACCACTCCTCGCTCTGCTCCCAGAGCTCCGGCAGGTTACGCGTCGAGGGGTGCGCCCGGTCGAGCACCTTGACCCGGCCGGGGAAGGTGCCGCCGGTGGACGAGAAGTCGGGGTGGTAGTCGAAGATCGTGCCGACCAGGCCCTCGTACCATTGCCAGTCGCGTTCGCTGGCCGAGGCGGCGTGCAGACCGGCCCAGCCGCCGCCGTTGCGGATGAACGTCTGCAACGCGGCCCGCTGGCTGGTGTTGAGCAGGTCGCCCGAGGTCGGGAGGCTGTTGGTGTTGTTGAAGACCAGGGCGTCGAACGTGGCGAGGTTGGCGTCGGTGAACGCCGTCGCGTCGGTGGTGGCGACGACCTCGAAGTTGTGGGCGGTGCCGAGCTGCTGGATCGCGGCGATGCCGGCCGGGATCGAGTCGTGGTAGAAGTTGGTGATCTTGGAGAAGACCAGCACCCGGAAGCGCGGGGCGGCTTCGGCGGGCAGGGCGGTGGTGGTGCTCACCACTGTGGCGATGGCGAGCAGGATCAGGCAGAACGCACGGAGGTGTCGGGGCATGGGGGCGCTCCCTGTCGGACGGTGAGGGTCGGAAAGCGCTTTCTCGCTGCCCGCACCACGGTACTGACAGCCAGTGAAGACCGTCAATACCCCTCTGGTAAGCGGTTTCCCGCCTGGCGGCGTCCGCGTGTCGGTGGGCCCCGCAGGCTCATGGGCGCGGCCCACGGCGGTGGACCGCAGGCCCTGACCGGGCGCACGGGTCAGGCCCGTGCGCGTTCAGGCAAACGGTCTCGGGTCGAAGCTGATGCCGCCCCGTTCGGCCATCCGGAGCACCCGAGCGCCGTAGCGTGGAGGTTGGCGCAGGTAGAGCGTGTACCCCGACGCCTGGAACCTCAGGTCCAGGTCGCGCCCGGCCAGGTGCCAGCAGGGCTCCCCTGACCGTGAGGGAGCCTCCTGGCGCAGGTCTTTCAACTCGAACGGCAGACAGATGGAGTGCAGGCTGCCGACGATGTCCCAAACGTTACGGAAGATCAACGTGGCTGGCGCGACCCAGAAGCGCACGTCCCGCATCGGGCCCGGGTCGATTCGGCGCACAATGTAGTCGAGGTCGAGATGCAACTCCAACGCCGACGGCGCGGTGGGATCGACGTCGTCGTCCTCCCGATAGTCCACTGTCGGGTCTGCGGGTGGACCCTCGTCGTCGGTGACGGCGAGCGCGTGAATTCGGCAGTAATCCCAAGACGTTTCCGCCAGGTCCTGATCAGTCAAGGTGGCCTTCCGAAGACCGGACTCGGTGTGCACATCCGTCGTCATGCAACGATTATCGTCCGGAACATCGACAATGCCAGATGTCAGTCTGTGCGTGCCGGCACCGCCGGTCGGGTGAAGAAGCGAACGATGTCTTCCGCCGCGGTAGGCGACAGCATCATCGCCTGGACGCGTGCGGACATGTCGGCGATCGGGTGAATCCTGCCGAACATCGATTCTTCGTACGCCCGAATCGCCGAATTCGGGTCGGCGGGGTCGGCGGCGAGCTGGCTGGCGAGTTCCGCGGCGTCGAGCATGGCCTGGTTCGCGCCCTCGCCGACCGGTGGCATGAGGTGCGCGGCGTCGCCGATGAGGGTGACGTCCGGCCGGCTGGTCCAGCGCGTACCGATGGGCATCGCCTCGATCAGGCGTGGCGTCGGCGCGCCCTCGGCGGCCTCGATGAGTGCGGTGAGGCGGGGGTTCCAGCCGGCGAACAGGTCCAGCAGGGCCTGCCTACTGCGGTACGAATCCAGGGGTCGGTCCTCCGCGCGCAGCGAGATCCCGACCTGGAGGCTGCCGTCGCCGAGACGTTGCGCTGCCAGGATCTGGTTCACGCCGATACACCACAGGTTCCCGGGGCCGACCAGCTCGGCGAGATCGGGATGCCGGCGGTCGACGTCTACGACGCTCAGCTGCACGAGAGTGGCCACGTAGGACAGTTCGACGTCGGTCAGCAGGGACCGGACGACTGAGCGCGCGCCGTCCGCGCCGATGAGGATGTCGCAGCTGGCTCGTTGACCGTCGTGGAACGTCAGGTCCCAGCCCTCGGCGGGTCGGTGGGTCGCCGCGACGAGCCGGTGCCGCCAGGCGACCGTGTCGTCGGGGAGGGAGTCGAGCAGGAGATCACGTAGTGCGCCCCGGTCGATCTCGGGACGTCCGGAGAACGAGCCAGGGTGCGGCACGTGGTGCACCAGGGTGCGTCCGGTCGGGTCGAGGATGCGATGTTCCTCGCCCTCGGGCCGCGCCTCCGACCGGAACCGGCCGGCGAGACCCGCCTCGGCCAGGGCCAGTTGCCCGGACTCCGGGTGTAGATCGAGGGCGCCGCCCTGGGGGCGCGCGGATCGGCTTGCTTCCCGGTCGTACACCACCGCGTCGATGCCGTGTCGGTGCAGGATCCGAGCCAGCGTCAACCCGCCGAGTCCGCCACCGGCGATCGCAATTCGCGTTCTCACGGCACTACCGTACACTGTATTGGTGGATACACCGTACGGTAGGAAGCCGGTGCCCGTTTGGGAGCGGCCCGAACCTCAGCCGCGGGCGGTGCCGGTGCAGTTGAGCCGCGAGAAGATCGCCGCTACGGCGATCAGGCTTGCCGACGCGCACGGCCTCGACGGGCTGTCATTGCGCAAGATCGCAAAAGAGCTCGGTGTCGGTCCGATGCGGCTCTACGACTACGTGATCAACAAGTCGGAGCTACTCGATCTCATGGTCGACGTCGTCTATGCCCGGATCGCCGAGGTGGGCCAGCGCTCCGGGTGGCGCGACACGGTGCTGGCCGTCGCCCACGCGACCCGCGATGCCGCCCTTGACCATGAGTGGTTCTCCGACCTGCTCGGCGGACGGCCACACCTGGGACCACACGCGCTCGCCGTGGGCGAAGCGACCGCCGCGGCGCTCAGTGCGGCCCCCGGCGTGCGTGACATCGACGATCTCCAACGAGCCGTGGGCGCCCTCAACGCCGTCATCATCGGATCGGTCCGCAGAGAGGTCACCGAACGACGCACCGCACGTTCCA
Source organism: Micromonospora sp. NPDC048947 (assembly GCF_040649495.1). Taxonomy (NCBI): domain Bacteria; kingdom Bacillati; phylum Actinomycetota; class Actinomycetes; order Micromonosporales; family Micromonosporaceae; genus Micromonospora; species Micromonospora sp. NPDC048947. The sequence continues at coordinate 9,460 of NZ_JBEZFO010000001.1, read as the reverse complement.
CCGGCACCGATGAAGCTGCCTTCCAGGCCAGCCTCGGCCCCTACCTCACGCGCATGTTGAAAACCGGCAGGTACCCCACGGTGGCCCGGCTCGTCATCGACGGCGCCCACCTCAACGCCGAGGAGACCTTCAACCACAACCTGACCACCATCCTGGACGGCATTACCCGCCAACGCCCAACGTGACCTCCGAGGTGTGACCGTCTCCACCACAGACAGGAGCCCACGAGTGGACGTCAGCCTGGCGACGAGTTCCGGAAGGGCCGATCGGTCGAACGAGGACTTCGTCGGTGCGGTTCCCGGCGCTGTCGTCCTGCTCGACGGTGCCGGCATTCCGGGAGCCGAATCACTCTGCTCCCACGGCGTCGCCTGGTACACGCACCGCCTCGGTGGCGCGCTGCTCGGTCAGCTGTCGCGCGGCGACGGGCGACAGCTCGCCGCGATCCTCGCCACCGCCATCGGCGACATCGCCGCCGAGCACCGCGACACCTGCGACATCGCGGACCCCAGCAGCCCGCAGGCCACCGTCGCGATGGTCCGCGCCCATCAGGACCGCGTGGACTGGCTCCTGCTCGCGGACTCCTTCCTCCTTGTCGACCAGGTCGGCGGCGGCCCGCTGGTGATCACGGATGAGCGCGAGATGATTGCCCGGCGGGAATGCTCGGCGCCGCTGGCCGGCATTGCTCAGGAAACGCCGGAGTACGACCGGGTGCGCGCCTCCTGCACCACCGCGCTGCGTGCCCGCCGGAACCAGCCGGGCGGCTACTGGATCGCCAAGGACGACCCGCGCGCGGCGCGGGAAGCGGTGACCGGCAGCAGGTCCCTCGCCGACCTGAACGGTGTCGCGCTGCTCAGCAACGGCGCCAGCCGCATCGTCAGCCCGTACGGTCGGACCGACTGGCCGGGCGTGCTGGACCTGCTTCGGGCCAGCGGGCCGGCCGGCGTCATCGCCCGCGTCCGGCAGGCCGAGGCGCAGACCACCGGTGGCGCGGATGCGCACAGCCCGGACGACGCCACAGTGGCCCACTGCACGCACCTGCGGCACTGAGCAACTGCCCGTGCCGCGAGAGCGTGCTCGGCTTCACGCGTGAGACGGGGGAGTCGCGACAGGGGCTCGGTCGTCCGACCCCTCCGGCAGGGTGATCGGCGCCGCGATGATCCGGCTGGGCAGCACCGGTGCGTCCCGGCCGGTGCCCCGCCGGCTGTCGCCGCCGGAGGATTCCTCGTGGTAGTCCTGCTCCACGTTGACCGACCAGACGTCGTGCGTAGTCCCGGTGGCGATGTTCTCGGCGGTGAGCATCGCGGTCAGCATCGAGTGGTCCTGGTTGTTGTAGCGGTGCATGCCGTTGCGGCCCACCGGGTGCACGTTCGGCACCGCCTCGGTCAGCCAGGCCCGGATCACGTCCACGTTGTGCTGGTAGCGCTCGTCGTACACCGGGTAGGCCTTGGGCATGCGCACGACGTAGCCGGCCTCCACCACGCCCTGTCGAACCAACCCCAACCGCTCCAGCTCCGCGGTCGCGAGGGCCACGAGGTCGGCATCCGGGGTACGCCACATCTCGTCGTCCTCGAACACGAAGTACTCCAGGCCCAGGCAGGTGCGGCCGTCCTTGACGAGGTACGGCGACCAGGAGCCGAAGTTCTGGATCCGGCCCACCCGTACCCCCGGGTCGTGCACGTAGATCCAGTTGTCAGGGAACGAGAACTCCGCCGGCACGACCAGGGCGACCGTCAGGAAGTCGCGGTAGCGCAGGTCTGCCGCGCAGGCCAGCACCTCCGGTGGTGCCGGCGGGTGGAGCGCGGTCACCAGTTCCGAGATCGGCATGGAGGAGATGACATGGTCGGCAGCCTCGGTACGCTGCCCGCCCGCGCCGTTGACAGTCACGCTGATCGCCCGCCGGCGGGCCGGGTCGCGGTGCACGGCGGTGACCCAACTGCCTGTGGACAGTTGCCCGCCCCGCTCGCGGACCTGCTCGGCGCAGCGCTCCCACATCATCCCGGGCCCGTACTTCGGGTACTGGAACTCCTCGATCAGGCTGGTCACGTCGGTGCGTCGACGCCGGGGCAGCAGCGCGTTGCGGATCGCCGTGGCCAATGACAGGTTCTTGATCCGCTGCGCCGCCCAGTCGGCCTGCAACCGGTCCGCCGGCATACCCCAGACCTTCTCGGTGTACGTCTTGAAGAAGATCGAGTACAGCCGCCAGCCGAACCGGGCCGACACCCAGCCCTCGAAGTGTGACTGGTCCCGTGGCGGGCGCAGCCGGGCCCGGGCGTACGAGCCGAGGCAGCGGGCGGCCTCCGGCAGACCCAGGTTGCGCAGCGCGTTCATGGCGCTGAGCGGGTAGTTGAACAGGGCGCCCCGGTAGAAGATGCGGCTCATCCGGGGCCGGGTCAGGAAGTCCTCGTCCGGCAGGATCTCGTGCCAGAACGCCTCCACCCGGGGCACCTTGGTGAAGAACCGGTGCCCGCCGATGTCGAACCGCCACCCGTCGCGCTCCACTGTCCGACTGATCCCGCCGACCACCTCGTCGGCCTCGAACACCTGGACCGACCGGCCGTGCCGGAGCAGTTCGTACGCCGCGGTGAGCCCGGCCGGCCCCGCACCGATGATCACCGTGCCGTTCTGCTCGCTCATGCTGACGCGCTCCCTGCTCACCGCCATGGTTGAGGCGCGGCGTCCACCCGCTCTGCGCAGAATGTCACACTTGATGACAGTTGGTCCCTGCTTCGGCGGGGCACGCGGCGGCGTACCACGAGAAGAGCGACTCCCCCGCGCGGCCGGCGGACCGGGGGAGCGGGGAAGCGGGGCGGATGGACCGGTGGCGCAGCGGCGCGACGACGCTGACCGCCCGGGCGGTCGCGACCGGCCGCGGCGGAGCGCGCCTGGCCCGCCGGGTGCCGGCGCCCTGGCCGTACGTCATCGGCCTGTTCCTCGGCGCGAAACTGCTGCTCACAGTGCTCGGTCTCCTGGTCCTGCACGCCTGGGACGGCGTCCCCGGTGCCCCGCCGGCCGATGACGCATTGATGTGGGCGCAACAGCGGGAGATCTCCGGACACCGGTGGATCTCCTTCTGGTTCGCCTGGGACTCGCTGCTCTACCTGCGGCTGAGCACCCTGCCCCTGACCGGGCCGTGGGTGGACTTCGGATTTCCGCTGCTGTACCCGTTCCTGGCCCGGCCCCTAGGCGCGGTGCTCGGTGGCGACACCGCACTGGCCCTACTGCTGATCAGCAACGTCGCGTTCCTGCTGGCCCTCTGGTACGGCTACCGGCTGGCGGAGCTGCTGCTCGGCGACGCGGACGCGGCCCGCCGGTTCACGCGGTACCTGGTGCTGCTGCCGACCGCGTTCCTGTTCCAGGCCGCGCTGACCGAGTCGCTTTTCGTCTGCCTCGCATTGGCCACCTTCTACTACGCCGAGCGACGCCAGTGGCTGCTGGTCGGCGTGATCGGCTACTTCCTGGCGATGAGCCGCTCCGTCGGTCTGCTCGTGGCGCTGCCGCTGGCCCTGGTGCTGCTCCGGCAGCACGACTGGCGGCCCGGACCGCGCGCCCTGCTCGGCTACCTCCGGATCGGCTGGCCGTTGCTGCTGCTACCCGCCGGATGGTTCACCTTCATGGCCTACTGCCGGTGGCGGGGTGGGGACTGGTTCGCCTACCAGCACGCCCAACAGACCGGCTGGGGCATCGAGGTGCAGAACCCCGTACCTGTGCTGCTCAACGGGTTGACCGGGGAGCCGCGCGACGCCGCTCGGGTGTGGTTCGCCGTGGCCGTCCTGGCCGTGCTGGTCGCCGGGTTCCGCCGCCGGGAGCTGGCCTACCTGGTGTACGGCGTCCTCATGGTGCTGGTGCCACTGTCGATGGGCCCGCCGGTGTACAAGAGCCTGCTGCGCTACCTGCTCGCGGCCTTCCCGGTGGCGCTGGTGCTCGCCCGCTGGGCCCGCCACGCCAGCGTCGACGTGTGGCTGACCGCGACGCTCGCCGTGGTGCAGGGCGTGCTGTTCGTACTCTGGCTCAGCTACTGGACCCACATGATCATCTGATTGGCGCTGCCGTCGACCGGGCAACATCCGGGACATGACCGAGCCACGGGTACGCCTCGACGACCTGGGCGCCTGGCTGATCAAGGGCAACGCGGACCTGGTCGACCTCGCCGCCCGGTTCGCCAGTGAGCCACTGGTGACGAGCTGGTGCGTACGCCCCGGCTACCGGGCGCGGTTGATGCGCGCCGGGCAGCCGGTGGTCTTCTGGGCCAGCGGCAGCCGGGCCCTACTGCCGTACGGGGTGTGGGGCGTCGGGCTGGTCACCGGGGCGGCCGAGCCAGGCGCACCGGGGCAGCCGTGGTCGGTGCCGCTGGATCTGCCCATCCTCGCCGAAGGGGACCGGGTATCCCGGCTGCTGCTGCGCGCCGATGACCGGCTCGCCGCCCTGGAGGTGTTCCGCCAGCCGCAGGCCGCCAACCCCTCCTACCTGACCGTGGCCCAGTTCGCCGCTCTGCAGACACACCTGCCGGCGTGAGCGCGGAGGGCGGCCGTGACCTGACCGAGGTGCCTGTGCGAGCCTGGCTACCCACGTGAGAAGCGCATCGAGTGGAGGCCCGGTGTTCGCCCTGCCGCTGACCGAGGACGTAGAGCTGCGCCCGCTGGAGCCGTGGCGGGCCGAGGAGTTCCTCACCCACCTCGATCGGGCCCGCGAGCACATCCAACCCTGGGTGTCGCCGTCCTTCGTCGCCACCGACCTGCCGTCGGCCCGTGCCGTGTTGCAGCGCTACGCCGACCTCTGGGCCACAGACAGCGGCGGCATCTGGGGGCTGTGGTGGCGGGGCACGCTCGTCGGTGGGGTCATGTTCGTGTCGTTCGACGTGACCCGGGGCGTCTGCGAGGTCGGTTGCTGGGTGGAGCCGGCGGCGCAGGGCAGGGGCATGGTCGCCCCGGCGGTGCGCCGGATCGTCGACTGGGCGGTGCACGAGCGTGGCATCCAGCGGGTGGAGTGGCGTACCAACGCCGACAACACCCGCAGTAAGGCCCTCGCCGACCGGCTCGGCCTGCGCCTCGACGGCACGCTGCGCCAGGTCATCCCGGGACCCCACGGTCGGGTCGACATTGAAATCTGGTCGGTGCTGGCTGACGAGTGGCCCGCCCGCCACGCACCGTCCACTGGCGACAGCGAATAGTTGTCATACCTGCGCGGCACCATGCATCCATGGCCGTCCCCGCGCTCACCCCTCATTCCGACCCGCCGCGTTCCGTGCCGCTGCGTGAGGCGCGCACCCGGTTCAGCCAGCTCGTCGCGCTGGCCGAGCTGACCGACGCGGTCACCGTCGTCACCCGCGACGGCGATCCCCGCCCGGTCGCCGCGATCGTCCCCGCCGCAGCCGCCCGCAGCGGCGCCCAGGCCCGTGCCGACGCCAACCGGCTCGCGACCGTCACCGCCGGCTGGGCCCGCCGCCTCGAGGAGCAGCACCGACGCAGCACCCAGCGGCACGCCGCCGAGCTTGGCGCGGTCCGCGCGGCGCTGGCCGAGGCGTGGGCCGAGCTGGATACCCGGGTCGTCCCGGGCAGCGACCCAACGCTGGCCCGGCTGCGCGCCGCACACGCCGACCTGCTGGCTGGCTGATTCGCGTTCGTGTTCGGGTGGCGTTGGTCGCACCCGCCTCGGCGGGTGTCGCGCCGCGCATGTCGACCTGCTGGCTGGCTGATTCGCGTTCGTGTTCGGGTGGCGTTGGTCGCGCCCGCCTCAGCGGGTGTCGCGCCGCGCATGTCGACCTGCTGGCTGGCTGACTCGCGCCGCGTCGGCGGCGCCCGCTGAGGCGGGTGCCGCGCCGGGTGTGCGACGGTGTCGTGCCGGCTGACCGGTCCCGAGTTGGCGGGACAACCCGGTCGGCGTCCGCGCGGGCCGGCGGTCGGCGTGGCAGGGGCGGCGGCGACGGACGCGCCGGCCGGGTCCACCCGGTGACGCTGTGGCCGGCTTCGGGTCAGCCGGTGGCCGGGTACGCGTGGGTCTCGGTCGCCTTGACCGCCACCCAGACCTCCTGGCCGGGGACAAGCCGCAGCTGGGCGGCGGCGGCCGGCGTGACGTCGGCGGCCACCCCGATCGGCCCGTCCAGTTGCACCCGCACGTTGTCACCATGGCGCTGGACACCGGCCACGGTGCCCGCCCAGGTGTTGCGCGGGCTGCCCTCCGGCCGGGCTGGGTGCAGAGCCACAGCGGCCGGACGGAACGCCACGAACGCTTCGCCGTCCAACCGGTCGGCGACCGTGAGGGTCAGCTCCGGCGACACCCGGACCCCGTGCCCGTCGGCGCGACCCCGGTACAGGTTCAGCCCGACCAGCCGGGCGACGTAGTCGGTGCGCGGGCGGGCGGTGACGCTCGGTCCGTCACCCTCCTGCACCACCCGGCCGCCCTCGACGATGACCAGTCGGTCGGCCAACGCCAGCGCGTCCAGCGGGTCGTGGGTGACCAGCACCGTCGCGCCCGCGTGCGCCGACAGGTGCCGGTGCAGCTCCGCGCGGGTGTCCAGCCGGGTGCGGGCGTCCAGCGCGGCGAGCGGCTCGTCCAGCAGCAGCAGCGACGGTGCCACGGCCAGCGCGCGGGCCAGCGCCACCCGCTGCGCCTGACCGCCGGAGAGTTGCCGAGGCCGACGCTGGGCCTGCGCGTCAAGCCCCACCCGGCCCAGCCACTCCCGGGCCGTGGCGCGGGCGGCCCGCCGCTCGACGCCGTGCCGGCGCGGCCCGAAGGCCACATTGTCCAATGCGCTGAGGTGCGGAAAGAGCAGGTAGTCCTGGAACACCACCCCGATCGACCGGCGTTCGGTGGGCACCCAGCCACCGGTCGCCGGGCGGTCCAGGTCGACCTCGTCGAGGGTGACGTGCCCGTCGGTGAGGGGATGCAGCCCGGCCAGCGCCCGCAGCGCCGTGGTCTTGCCGGCGCCGTTCGGGCCGAGCAGCGCCACCACCTCGCCCGGCGCGACCCGCAGCGGCACGTCGAGCCGGAAGACGCCCCGGTCGACGACGAGCCGCGCGTCGAGAAGTCGGTCGCTCATGCGGTGGTCATCCAGCGCTCCCGCAACGCCACCAGGATGCCCACCGACACGACGAGCAGCACCAGGCTGAGCACGATCGCGGACTCCAGGTCCGTCTCCAACGCCAGGTAGACGGCGAGCGGCATGGTCTGCGTCCGACCGGGGTAGTTGCCGGCGAAGGTGATGGTGGCACCGAACTCGCCGAGCGCACGCGCCCAGCAGAGCACCGCCCCAGCGGCCAGCCCGGGTGCCACCAGCGGCAACGTGACGTGGGTGAAGGTGGTCCACCGGCTGGCGCCCAACGTCGCCGCGGCCTCCTCGTAGCGGTGATCGGCGGCGCGTAGCGCACCCTCCACGGCGATCACCAGGAACGGCATGGCGACGAACGACTCGGCCAGCACCACACCCGTGGTGGTGAAGGGCAGGGTGATACCGAACGTGCTGTCGAGCCAGCCGCCGAGCAGGCCACGCCGGCCGAAGACCAGCAACAACGCCACCCCACCGACCACCGGCGGCAGCACCAGCGGCACGGTGACCAGCGCGCGTACCAGCCGACGGCCGGGAAACTCGACCCGGGCCAGCACCCAGGCGAGCGGCACCCCGAGCAGCAGACAGAGTGCGGTGGCCAGCGTGGCGGTCTGCACCGACAGCCGCAGAGCGGTCAACGCGCCCGGCTCGGTGAGCCGCTCCAGCAGGGTCGTCCACGGTGCCCGGATCAGCAGCCCCGCCAACGGCAGGACGAGGAACAGCAACCCCAGCCCGGCAGGGATCAGCAGCGCCGCCGGCACCCCACCCCGCCGTCGAGACGTGGCCGGGCGAACGCGGGATGCCTTGTGGTCGTGGACCTGCCTCACGGAGCCTGGAACCCCGCCTCGGCGAGGACCGCCTGCGCCTGTGCCGAGCGGACGTACGCGACGAAAGCCCGTGCGCCGTTCGGATTCGGGGCGTCCTTCAACACGACGATCGGGTAGTCGTTGACTGCCAGCGCCGACTCGGGAAACTCCACGCCTGTCACGTCGGCGCTCGCCGCCCGGGTGTCAGTGCGGTAGACCAGTGCCGCGTCGACCTCGCCGAGCTTCACCTTGGCCAGCGCACCCTTGACGTCCTGTTCCAGTGTGACCGGCGTCAGCGCGACGCCGGCCGCGTCCAGTGCGGTGCGGGCCGCCGCGCCGCAGGGAACCTGACTGGCGCAGAGCGCCACCTTCACACCCGGGCCGGTCAGGTCAGCCAGGCCGGCCACTGCCTTCGGGTTGCCCCGGGGCACCGCGATCACCAGTTGGTTGCGGGCGAAGACGCTCGGCGTGCCATCGGCGTCGCCAGCCTCGACGACAGTGGTCATGTTCGCCGGGGCGGCCGAGGCGAACACGTCCGCCGGCGCGCCCTGGGTGATCTGGTTGGCCAGGGCGGAACTGCCGGCGACGTTGAGGGTCACGCGGCTGCCCGGGTTGGCGGCCTCGAAGTCCTTCCCGATGCGGGTGAACGACTCGGTCAGCGAGGCGGCCGCGAACACTGTAACCGGGCCGGTCACCCGCCCGTCCCCACCGCCGCCGGTTGCCCGGCCGTCGCCCGCGCCGCAGCCGGACACCGCCAGGCCCGCCGCCACCAGGACAGCCACCGCCGTACGCCTGCTCCGCGAGTTCATCCGCCCGACCGTCGCCGCGTCCATCTGGCCAACTGTCCCCGCGCTCATCTGGCCGACCGTCCCCGTGCTGATCTGGCCTACTGCCCCCGCGTTCATCTGGCCGACTGCCCCCGCGTTCATCTGGCCGACCGTCCGCGCGCCGGGGCGGGTGCGGCCCGCTCCACCACGACAGTGGTCGACTTGATCACCGCAACTGCCACCGAACCGACCCGCAGGTCGAGCTCGTCGACGGCCTCCCGGCTCATCAGCGACACGACCCGGAACGGGCCCGCCTGGATGTCGACCTGGGCCATCACCGTGTCCTTACGGACGTCGACGACGATGCCGCGCAACCGGTTGCGGGCCGAGGAGAACTCGGCGCCCGCATCCGGGTCGGTGGCTTGAGCGCGAGCGAAAGACGCCAGGTCGACACCGTCGACGACCCGGTGGCCGTGCTCATCGCGCCCGGCCGTCAGACGCCCGGCGTCCACCCAGCGGCGAATGGTGTCGGCGCTGACGCCGAGCAGGTCGGCCGCCTCCCCGATCCGGTACGTCGTCACCCGCTCACCATAACGCCCGCATTTGCCATGGCGAAAGGCCGAGATGTGCAGCAGTCGCGTGGATAAGTGAGTGTCAAGGCCGGCAGTTGCGTCTCCGTTCTCTACCTCAGGATGCCCATGGCTCCCTCGGGCGGGCCGCAAGATCGTGCTCGAACCAGGAAGTAGTGGTATCGGCGCATCGATGAGGCCACTACTTCTTGGTTCGAGCACGATCTTGGTGCGGGGTGCGGGGTGCGGGGTGCGGGGTGCGGGGTGCGGGGTGCG